>JAJYCM010000245.1 GCA_021778375.1 Bacteroidota bacterium | reverse complement strand
GTAATTGGTTGTGAAGAAGAAATAAAAGAACTTCAACCGGGCGATAAGGTCATAATTGTATCAAAAGCGTTTAATCCTTTGATCATCAAGCAAGGATTTATTAGTAAAAAAGAACAATGATTTAGAACTCACATTAAAATTTTCGGCAGGATATTCTAAAAAAATTCCGTAGTCTAAAATATTGGTTCAGGCTACGGAACATTCTATCTATCATTTAGGAGAGTAACGACTTCTAAATACTATCTCCCCCTATTATATCTATTTTGCATCTGACTTCTTCTTTCAGCAAGCATTCTTTCATATTTCACTCTCTGGTCGTCGGTTAATATCTTCTCGATATCTTTATTAGCATCCTTCATAATTTGCATCATTGCTTCGCGTCTTTCAGAGCCGGTAACATCCATATTTCTTCCCTTTTCCATTGCGTTGGTGAGGATAGAATCAATTGCTACTGACTGGGTGTCAGTTAAAGCAAGACTATCTTTCAATTGGGCTACCCGGTCTTGAATTGAAAAACGATGCTGGGCATTAGCTCCCGCTATAAATGCAAGGGCTATTATAATTGAGAGAATCAAATTTTTCATACTATTTACCTTAATTGTTATTAAAACCGCGTCTTGTTAATTAATTAATTCAAGTTACACATGTTTTTTTTCCTATTGCCCCGCCATTTATGGCGGGGGGGTAAATAGGACCTAAAACTCATGGCTTTAGCCTCATTTTAGCTCGTAATGTGGCTAAAGCCAACCCTCCTGTATAATTTTATTCCCCGACATAAATGTCGGGGCAATTAATAGTATCATAATGCGAAAGGTGAGTAATTAAGTAACCTTACGCAAAAGGTTATTATTAAATGATAAGAAACCTCCGAGGTTTGCACTTCACTTCTATTATATTTGAAATTGTCTTCGTAACATGAGTAATTAATATTTGAATCAATTAGTTATTGGACAATGAAAGCATAAAGAAAGTTTAATTTAAAATAAAAAAGGCGGAAGAAAACCTTCCGCCGTAAAAATAACCAAGAATAATTCTTAGTACATTCCGTCCATACCGCCGCCGCCTGGCATTGGTGGCATTGGGGATTCTTTTTCTTTCTTTTCATAAACTACAGCTTCTGTAGTAATCAAAAGTGCAGCAACTGAAGCAGCATTTTCTAATGCTGTTCTGGTAACCTTTGTAGGATCAATTACGCCTGCTTTAATAAGATTTTCGTAAACTTCAGAAGCGGCATTGAATCCATAATCATCTTTGCCTTCTTTTACTTTTTGAAGAACAACTGAACCTTCAAGACCTGCATTATTTACAATTTGTCTCAATGGCTCTTCAAGAGCTTTCTGAATGATTTTTACTCCGGTTGTTTGATCAGGATTATCTCCGGCTAATTTGTCAAGAACAGAAATTGCTCTTACAAATGCGACACCGCCTCCGGCAACAATACCTTCTTCAACTGCAGCTCTTGTTGCATGCAAAGCATCTTCAACACGGGCTTTCTTTTCTTTCATTTCAACTTCCGTAGAAGCGCCGATTTTTAATACAGCAACTCCGCCTGAAAGTTTTGCAAGTCTTTCCTGTAATTTTTCTTTATCGTAATCCGATGTTGTTTTTTCAATTTGAGCCTTAATTTCATTAATTCTCTTCTTGATGTCGTCGGTTTTTCCAGCGCCTTCAACTATCGTCGTATTGTCTTTGTCAATATTGATTTTCTTAGCTGTACCAAGATAAGATACGGTTGCGTTTTCTAATTTGAATCCGCGTTCTTCAGAAATTACCGTACCGCCGGTCAATACTGCGATGTCTTCCAACATTGCTTTTCTTCTGTCGCCAAATCCCGGTGCTTTAACTGCTGCTACTCTTAAAGTTCCGCGAATCTTATTTACAACTAAAGTAGCTAATGCTTCACCTTCTAAATCCTCGGCAATAATCAATAATGATTTTCCCTGCTGAGCAACTTTTTCCAGTACAGGTAATAAATCTTTCATTGCAGCGATTTTTTTATCGTGAATCAAGATGAAAGGATCTTCAAGGTTAGCTTCCATTGTTTCGGTATTAGTTACGAAGTAAGGCGATAGATAACCGCGATCAAACTGCATTCCTTCAACAACATCTAAACCGGTTTCTGTTCCTTTTGCTTCTTCAACAGTAATAACGCCGTCTTTACCGACTTTCTCCATAGCATCTGCAATCAAGTCGCCAATCGATTTATCATTGTTAGCAGAAATTGAACCAACCTGGGCAATCTCATTTCTGCCTTCGACTTCTTTGCTTACCTTTTTAAGATATGCAACTACTTTACCAACCGCTAAGTCTATACCTCTTTTTAAATCCATAGGATTTGCGCCGGCAGTTACGTTCTTTAAACCTTCTCTATAGATTGCTTGTGCCAAAACAGTAGCAGTAGTTGTACCGTCACCGGCAACATCACTAGTTTTGGAAGCAACTTCGCGAACCATTTGAGCGCCCATATTTTCAACCGGGTCTTCAAGTTCGATTTCTTTCGCAACCGAAACACCGTCTTTTGTAACGGTCGAAGCGCCGAATTTTTTTTCAAGAATAACATTGCGTCCCTTAGGACCTAAAGTAACTTTAACGGCATTAGCTAGTTTATCTACGCCACTTTTAAGTTTAGCACGAGCCTCGGCATCATATTCAATTAATTTTGAAGCCATTTTTTTTATCCTCCGATTTTGTTTATCAAATTTTCTATTAACCGATAATTGCGAAGATGTCGCTTTCACGCATAATTAAATATTCTTCGCCTTCTACTGTAACTTCTGTACCGCTGTATTTGCCGTACAAAACTTTATCACCAACTTTAATTTCCGGTTTTACTTGTTTCCCGTCATCTGAAATTTTACCGGGACCAACCGCTACAACAGTTCCTTCAATCGGTTTTTCTTTTGCCGTATCAGGTAAAATTATACCGCCTTTTGTAGTTTCTTCCGCCTCACTTGGCTTTATTATTACTCTGTCAGCCAATGGTTTTAAGTTGATTTTTGCCATTTTTTAATCTCCGAATTGTTTAATGATTAACATTTAATTATTTATCTGCCATTAAGCAGACTAGCACTCTCGAATTGCGAGTGCTAATATAGGGTGAGATTCAAAAATTGTCAAGTCTTTTTTAAGTCATTATCTCAAAGCACAGCACAAATTATTTAATATTTAACCCTTTGTGCTTAAAATCATCAATCTACTGTGTAAATGTTGTAATTCTAAATTCTTCTATTTATGTTAACAACAAAAATTCGGAGAGCAACGCTTATACTATTTTGTTAAAAGTTTTTTCCTGATCGCTTTAGTGAAGAGAAATTACATTTAACAATATATTATATCGTTGCTTTTTTATTTTAAAATTAAAAAGTAGTTAATATGAATTATTCTCCAGGGAAGTATAAGCACAACTTCGATCTCAAGCTAACTCTTTTCTCTATTTCAAGATTTTATAAAACAATATCTGGTTTAACCAGTGTATTTATATTAATTATTTTTATTTTTTCGATGGGTTCTATACTCGCACAGGATAATTCTCTTAAGGAAAATTTGCACGAAAGTTTAGCATTTGCACAAAGTAATTATAGAGTTGCCGATACCACAGAATCTGCAGTTGATACACTTTCTGATTTCCTTCCTCCGCCTGTTGAACCAAAATTATTACCGAATAATATAAGTTTTGGTGAAAAATTTCTTTGGGGTGAAAACGGATTTGTAAGAAAGATTGGTTTAGTCCCGGCGCTTGATCCTCAAGAAAGAATGAGAGAGCTTCATATCCGTAGAACAATGTTAATTGCACATCAAATTAGCGGCTTTACAACTCTAGCTCTAATGTGGACTGCTGCCTATTTCGGACAGCGTACAATAGATGATCCTAGAAATAGAAGTTTTGGTAATACTCACCAAGCTTTTGTTGCCGCAACTATAGCTACATACTCTTTAACAGGATTATTAGCAATTTTATCTCCACCTCCTCTAATTCGACGCGATGAGGGAAGTACAACTTCTCTTCATAAAGCTCTTGCATGGGTCCACTTCATCGGCATGATTATTACCCCTATTCTAGGCGGAATGATTAGGAATCATAGAGTGTTTAATATGGATAAAGCCCACTTTCATCAAGTCGCAGGGTACATTACTACTGCAGCTTTAACGGCATCTATGCTTGTAATAACATTTTAATTAAAGGATATATATGAAAACGAAATCAATTATCTTCTTGCTTTTTCTTTTTGTGCCAGCGTCATTTATGTTTGCTCAGATAAAACGTCTCGAAGCAGTTAAGCAAGAATCATTCATAACATATAAAATTACCCATCCGCTTCACGAAATTGAATCAACCAGTAAAATGGCTTTATGCTTGGTAGATGTTGATATGAAAACAAAAGAAATCAAAAAGGTTTTAGTCCAGGTTGCTGTAACTTCGTTTAACAGCGGCAATTCTAAC
>JAJYCM010000244.1 GCA_021778375.1 Bacteroidota bacterium | reverse complement strand
TATTAGAAAGGGAGAGGTAATTAGCAAAACCACTTCTTTTGTATTTCAGATTTCATCATCTATAAATATAGCCGCAACAATTTTTGCTTTGATGATTGTCCCGATTCCTTTTGCCGGTTCAGTAATAAGCTTGCCGGGTGATTTTGTTTTATTTTCTTATGCGTTAGGACTTTCGAAATTTATGATGATTTTAGCTGCTCTTGATACTGGAAGCAGCTTTGAAGGAATGGGCGCCAGTAGAGAAGCAACATTTTCTACAATTGTTGAAACTGCCTTTTTCATTATTATGGGTTCGCTTGCATTGTTAACAAATCAAATTTCTTTTAATGCAATTTTCTCTGTGTTAAATATGAGTGCCGGCTATACAGTACTTGTAAAAATTTTATTGGTGGTCTCACTTTTCATTATGCTGCTTTCAGAAGGAAGCCGCCTACCGGTTGATGATCCAAATACTCACCTTGAACTTACGATGATTCATGAAGTAATGATTTTAGATTATTCAGGTCCCGACCTTGCATTTATTTTATATGCAACTTCATTGAAGATGGTGATTATTTCTATGCTGATTGCAAACTTATTGATTCCATCATATTTAACATTGGCGGAAGCGTTACCTTTGTTCGGGTTTATTCTTTTTTTAGTTTTTTTGGTAGTAGGTTTTGTTGAATCTTTAATTGCACGATTAAGGATTTCTCATGTCCCACAATTTATCTTTCTAATGACGGCTCTTTCGTTAACGGCATTTGCCGTGATTGCTTTCTTTTTACGGGGAGGTTTTTAATGTCGAATATAATTATAATTCTTCTTGGTACTAGTATGTTGTACGTTTTTGCTGCAAGCAGAATAGAAGCATACGTAAAGATTTTGGCTTTACAGGGCACACTTCTTTTTTTACTGGTAGTTGTAGATATAAAAGAAATCAACTGGCTAAATATTGCTTTTCTTATCGTTGAGACGCTGATTATTAAGACTATTGTTATACCCTATTTTTTATTAAAGGTTATTCGTAAAAATGAAATCGGTAGAGAGATAGAACCATATATATCACAATTTTATTCAGTACTTATTGCGAGCGCTATTTTTATGTTTGGATTTGTAGCAGCATTTTGGGCAGCCAAAACAAATGCAGGAATTAAACCTCTTTACTTTGGAATTTCAATAGTTCTTATTGTTTCAAGTTTATTTTTGATAGTTAACCGTAAAAGAATCATCACTCATATTTTGTGTTACATGATGTTAGAGAACGGGATTTTCCTTCTGTCGCTTTCTGTTGCTAACGAAATGCCGATGCTCGTAAATATCGGAGTTCTTTTGGATTTGTTCGTCGGTATTTTCTTGTTCGTAATCTTCTTTAACAAAATCCAGGAGATGTACGATGGTAATCATATTGACGTATTGACTGAATTGAAGGATTAACGATGATAAGTATAGTGTTATTTCTCCCGATATTATTCGGCCTCATAAGTTTGATTGTTAAGAATAGAATGGTCAATCGTATTGCATTAGTCGGCACTGCTACTGTTTATATTTTAATAACTGTCGCTCAATGGTTAAATATTCAATGGTACATACTTCCTAATTGGTTGATATCATATTTTCAATTTGATTCTATCGGAATTTTCTTTTTCTCGGTAATGACTATTGTGTTTGCAAGTGTTTCGGTTTACAGCTTGTTTTACTTTAAAGCCCACAACTTGAATGCTAATCAGGAATCGATTTACACTATAGAGATTCTCTTATTTGTTACTGCAATGACCGGAGTAATTTTATCGACACATTTGGCGTTGTTATGGGTATTTGTAGAAGCAACAACATTGACAAGTGCAATACTTATTTATTTTGAAAAGAAGAAATCATCACTTGAAGCTGCTTGGAAATATGTTTTTATCTGTTCAATAGGGATAGCGCTGGCGTTTGTCGGAATAATTCTTCTTTCAATCGGAAGCAGAAGTATAAATTCTCTATACTTTAACGATTTATATAACCGGGCAACAGAGATAAATCCATTCTGGTTAAAAGTTTCATTTGCTTTTATATTTGTAGGACTTGGAACCAAGATTGGGATAGCCCCTATACATGCCTGGCTTCCGGATGCACACTCAGAGGCTCCTTCGCCAGTATCCGCATTACTATCAGGTACGCTGCTTAATTCCGCATTGCTCGGTTTAATTCGAGTGCAGGAAATTCTAATACGCGCGCATTTAGAAAGCTTTTCAAATTTCCTTTTTCTGCTAACAGGTTTTCTATCGATAATGGTTAGCGCTGTATTTATGCTAAGGTTAAAGAACTACAAAAGAATGCTTGCCTATTCTTCCATAGAAAATATGGGAATTATATTCATAGGAATATCGCTGGGAAAGTTTGGCGTCTTTGCAGTAATGCTTCATATTCTTGCTCACTCTTTATCAAAAGCATCGTTGTTTTTAACATCGGGAAATATTCTTCATTTATATAAAAGTAAAAAGATTGACGACGTTAACGGATTGTTAAAGAAAGATCCACGTACCGGATGGCTATGGATTGCTTCAACGCTGGCTATAATTGGGATGCCTCCTTTTCCGGTTTTCTTAAGTAAGTTTCTAATAGTCAAAGCTCTCTGGTTAAGCGGAATGAGCTGGCTTGCAATACCTTTCTTTATATTTTTAATAATAATAACATTTGGAATGGGCGGCACAGTATTTAAGATGGCTTTCGGCGAAATATCATCTGAACAACCGGCGGAGCAGAGATTGGGCTTTAGTGCCTATGCTCCGCAGTTAGTTTTACTTTTCATTCTTTTGATAATCGGAATAAATATGCCGCAGCAAATGCTTACTCTTTTGAACAATGCCGCCGGTTTCTTTCATTAATTTGGAGTTTTAATTGAGCTGGATAGAAATAAAAAATCTTCAGTCGGTTTCGTTAAACAATATTCCGCGATTGAAGGTAGAAGATTTAAGAGATCAATTAATAGAGAAAATTAAAGGCGGAAAAAGATTAGTACAATTTTTCGGGGATACAGAAAACGGTGATGTTATACTGTATGCAATTGCCGCTGATGATAATGCTTCAAAGCTTTTTATCGCTTCAACTAAGTTTACTTCACAAAAAGAATATCAATCAATCACTCCGGAAATACCTTCGGCTCATTTGTTTGAAAGAGAGTTTTTTGAGCAATACAAGATTAAGCCGGAAGGTCATCCCTGGTTAAAGCCATTACGAAAAGGTATTGCGGGAATAGACAGTACAGAAATTCCTTATGAGTTTTTTAGTATGAAGGGTGAGGAGGTTCATGAAGTAGGCGTTGGCCCAATTCACGCAGGAATAATTGAACCCGGACATTTTAGATTTTCTTGTCATGGCGAAAAGATATATCATCTTGAAATAAAGCTTGGATTTCAGCATAGGGGAGTAGAAGAACTGTTTGTAAAAAACAATGCTCGTCCTTTCTACCTTCAAAAGCTTTCTGAATCAATCGCCGGTGATACAGTAATCGGTCATGCAGGAACATTTGCACGAGCAATTGAATCACTTTCTAATACATCCATACCCAGACGGGCAAAGTTAATACGTACAATTGCTCTTGAGTTAGAAAGAATTGCAATACATTTAGGAGACTTGTCAGCTCTTTCAAATGATATTGGATATTTAACCGGGAACTCGGTTTTTGGTGCGCTAAGGACGAGGATTATTAATACAACTATGGCAATATGCGGTAATCGTTTTGGCAGAAGCTTGATTATACCTGGCGGAGTAAATTTTGATGTTTCTCCTGAGCTTAGAGAGAATATATCCTCGACCATTAATCAGGTGAATGATGAAACTGCTCTTGCTGCAGAGGTTTTATTTTCTTCAGCGTCGGTCTTAGAGCGATTTGAAAAGACAGGTGTTGTTGATAAGACTACAGCATTAGAAATTGGAATGGTAGGACCTTCTGCAAGAGCAAGCGGAGTTGCTGTTGATATACGTTCAGATCATCCGTTTGGCGCTTATGAGTTTTTTCCTGTGCATAAACTTACCTTAGATTCGGGTGATGTTTTTGCGCGTAGTTACATTCGGTTTATAGAGATACAACAATCGGTAAAGATTATTAATGATCAATTGGAAAATTTTACTGAGGGAGAGACGAATAGAGCTATATCCCCACTCGAGCCAAATAGATTAGTTGTTTCGCTGGTAGAAGGGTGGCGCGGTGAAATTGCTCATGTTATTCTAACCGGCAACGATAGTAAAATTAAGAGAATAAAAATAAAGGATCCCTCGTTTCATAATTGGTTTGCAGTTTCGCTTGCGGTACGGAACGAAGGAATTTCTGATTTTCCTTTATGCAATAAAAGTTTTAATCTTTCTTACAGTGGATTCGATTTGTAAAATTAGTTTAGGTAAAAATGTTAGACTTAATTAAACTTAGAAAACAGCACGGTTACCAAGCGATTCCTGATATTAAAAACGCAAAGATTTTA
>JAJYCM010000243.1 GCA_021778375.1 Bacteroidota bacterium | reverse complement strand
TATAGCCCCAAAGCAATCAAAATTTCTTTACTAATAAATACAGTTTAAACTTAGATCAATAACAGAAATATTTCAATACCAGTTTAAAATAAAAAAGGCTTGTAAGTTAACCTTACAAGCCTTTATAAAAAGAGACGAATTACTTCTTAACTTCTTTTTTTTCAATTTTCTTGTGGAGCATTTTTTCTTTGTGCTCAACTTTCTTTCCTTTAGCAGCAACTTTCTTTTCAGCTTTAGCTACTTTTTTCTCTTTTTTAGCTACTTTCTTTTCAGTTTTAGCTACTTTTTTCTCTTTTTTAGCAACTTTGTGTTCTTTCTTTACAACTTTCTTTTCTTTCTTAGGGGTTTCCTGAGCAAAAGAAGGTGCAGTAAAAGAAACAAACAATACAGCTACTAAAAGAGCTGCGAACAAATTACGAATTTTCATTTTAGATCTCCAATATGAAATTGTTTAATAAATAAATTTTACGCAGTAATAATAAGGGAGAAATATTTAATATTCGGTTAACATAAGATTAATAAATTTTAATAATTTTCCAGTTATCTATTTGTCTCAATTATTTAATTACCGGAACTTTTCTCTGAATAAATTGAATTGGGAAGCCCCATGGGTCACGCAATACGAGCACTTTATCCCCTGACGCCGATTTTGAAATATCATTTACTAACTCTGCCCCTGCTGCAATCAGCTTTCCTTTTATATCAGTAATGTTACTTACCCTAAAAGCCAGGTGGATAGAGACAGGACTAATTTTTTTATAGTCGATCATCGGGAAATCTTTCTTTTGGTAAAGCTCTAGCATCATATCTTTATTAGAATCTGACACAAAGGTTCCAAAATCAGGAGCTCCTCCCTGCCGGATTATTTTCATTCCTAAATTTTTAGCATACCAATTTGCCTTTGCTCGGGCATCTGGAGTATTCGTAGCAAAATGTTCAGGGCGAATATTAGTAAATTTCAGCATTGGTTCGGCTCGTTCTACAAGCTGAAGCGGCATTCCCCAAGGGTCACGAAGCATTAATACTTTATCGCCAGTCGGTGTTCTTGAAATTTCTTCGGCAAGTGTGGCGCCAGCGTTAATCAATTTTTTTTCAATAATATTAATGCTGTCTACCATAAAGGCAAGATGGTACGACATATAGTTAATCTTTGAAAAATCAAGCTTTGGGAATTTTTGCTTATTATAGAATTCCATCATCATATTATTGCCGGGGTCTGAAATAAAAGTTACAAAAAGCGGAGCTTTCCCTTTCCGGATTAATTTCATTCCCAGATTTTTTTGATACCAACTTGCTACAGCTACCGGGTCGGAAACATTGAACCCCATATGTTCAATACGAGCAGTAAATATTTTACTACTTGAAGATTTAATTTCGGATTGTCGGAGATTAGTTTTATTACTCGTTCTGGTAGTTGCAATTGAATAGGTTGCTGCAGAACAGACTATAAAAATTATCAAAATAAAATTTGAGTCATTTATTTTGCCGAATGGATTATTCATAATAACTTCCTGAAAATAAAATTATAAATCTTGATGAGTAAGAATTTGAATAATAAATTAAACGACACTTAATTTCAAATTCTTCAAAATAAAAATAAAAGATGAACATCTACGCCACAAGCAGCTAAGAATTAATCACTTAGAGATCATACAATCAGAGCTAAAATTGCAAAGACATCAATTATAACAAGCATAGGGGTAATTTCATTTTTTTTACCTATTGCAAGTTTAATTATAGTCCAACTTAAGAAGCCCCAAATTATTCCCTGAGTTATAGAGTAAGTTAGCGGAATTAAGAATAAAGAAAGGAAACATGGGATTGCATCATCAAAATTTGACCAATTTATTTTTAGAACCGGTTTCATCATGAATACTCCTACAATAATTAACGCGGGAGCTGTGGCAATTTCAGGGATGACAGCTAATAAAGGGGAAAAAAACATAAAAGGTAAAAACAATAATCCAGCAACTACAGCAGTCAATACTGTTCTTCCTCCTTCTTCAATACCAGTAGCAGATTCTATATAAGCTGTTCCGGCACTTGTTCCGAAAAACCCTGAGATTGTAGTGGAAAAAGCATCAACAATTAGTGAGGCTTTGACATTTCTTGGTTCACCATTCTGATCAACTAAATTTGCTGCTTCAGCAACACCTACAAAAGTAGATAGACTATCGAACATATCAGTAAATAAAATTGCAAAAGTAATTGGCCAGATAGATAATTTTAACGAGCCTAATAAATCCATTTTCATTATAAGACTGAAATCAGGAGCTGCGAATAGTCCTTTCCAGCTAACAAGAGTCGGAAGCCCAAAGTTAATACCGGATGCATCTCCGTATAGCCTTCCAATAGGAAGAGCGAAAATAGTGGTGGCAATTATTCCAATAATTAAAGCTCCTTTTACCCGTTTTACAATAAGCAATGCCGTTAACAAAAACCCTATTAAAAAAGTTATTGTAGTTATATCCATTTTGCCTAATCTTAACAAAGTAACTGGATCGGCGATAATAAATTTTGCATTTACAAAACCTATTAAAGCAATAAACAATCCGATTCCTACTGAAATAGCATATCTAATTTGCTGAGGGATGGCCTTAACTATATAAGTTCTAACATTAAAAACAGAAAGAAGCAGGAACACTATACCAGCCCAAAAAACAGAACCTAATGCGGTTTCCCATTTGACTCCCATATTCAATACAACAGAATAGGTGAAGAAAGCATTTAGCCCCATACCAGGTGCAACAAGTATAGGATTTTTTGCATATAGCCCCATCATTATTGTACTAAAAGCCGAAACAAGGACCGTTGCTGTCAATACTCCATTAAACGGCATACCTGTTTTACTCATAATTGTCGGATTAACTACAATAATGTACATTGCCGCCAAGAAAGTTGTTAAGCCGGCAACAAATTCTGTTTTGACATCCGAGCCATTTTTTTTCAGTTCAAAGTAATCTTCCAATAGCAATCACCTTTACAATAGGTAAAATACGTTCAGCATAAGAAGAGAAACTTCAATATAGTTTTTGCACTCTCCTTGCAAAATTATTTTTCTTTATACTTAAAGTTTATGCCGGTTAGTGTCCAACGCGGTCTCAAGTTTAAAGTATCGGGATAGAAAGAGAATTTTTCAGACGGTTTAAATGGCAGAACTTTTCCAAAGGTATAAGTACCGCTACTGTCTGCATCTTCGTAACACCATAGAACGTACTTCCCGGGCTGGACGCGATTGAAATTAAAATTCATGCCTATTACTGGTTTTTGAGAGTATGATAATTTGTCTTTATCTATTCCTTGTAAAACAAGGATAGGATTATTCGCATCACCAGCGTTAAGGAGTTTTCCTGTAGTACCGGTAAAATCCAATCCGTTTATTGTTGAGAATTTATAGGTATAAACCGAATCATAAAATTTTCCCGCTATATTCTTAAATTTGTTTAAGTTGATTTTTATTAAATAGTCGGTTCTTGGTTGCAGCTTGGTCAAAGGAAAGACATAAAATGAAGCATCATCATAAAAATGAATTGCGAAAGGAATATTTACATGTGAAGTATCTGTAAATGCGACCGCCGTTTTTGCAGCATTGCTATCTACGGCGTCGTTTAAATAAAAAGAAAATTTTTGACCCTCATAGTCTGCTTGTGTTGAATTTTTAGGAGGTTCTGTCATAAAAATTCCCGGTTTCGTTGTATCGTGTCTATCACTAACGGTGAGCGAAGAAAAATCATTAAAATAAATATTTCCAATTTTATCAACTATCTTTTTTGCAAACAAAAAAACCTCATCTTTAAGTTCGGGTTTATTATTTGTTACCAAAACAATTTCGCTTGCTTTTTTATTTCCTCGATAAGCAAAAACAAGATTATATCGTTTCTTTAGCGTTGAATCATAAATAAAAAAATTATTTGAATGAATTACGGAAGTATCAACATCCCTTGTAAAATCAACCAGGATATGATTTGCGTCCGTCATAACCGCATTTTGTAAACGCGGCTTAACAGTATCTTGATTAGTTAAAAAGAAATTTACTCCTGCCCTTAAAGTATCTGTTTCTGAAAGACGTACGTCGCCGGAAGGAATTCCTATTTGATCTTGTTCAGGCTGATACAAAAGACTGTGAGCTTTATCAACTACGGCAAAAACTCTGTAATTTCCAGACTTTAAGCCGAGCAATTTAAAAGAGCCATCAACTCCTGTTTGAGAGACATAATCCGGTTTTCTTATTATAGGGTTAATAATACTATCGCCTATTAAATAAGAGTACATTAAAACGCCTTGAGGATTATCAGCATATACTTTCCCTTCAATTTCGCCTTTATCAATTTTATTTCCTGTAGAAAAAGTCAATGAATATGTTTGCGCCATGTGGTTACTATTGTTGTAGTCAACCAAGTCAGTCCCAATATTAATCACATAAGTAGTATTCTTTTTTAGTTTTGTAG
>JAJYCM010000242.1 GCA_021778375.1 Bacteroidota bacterium | reverse complement strand
CTGAAAGCTATTTCGATTTAGGCCTTTTTTCCATGCAACATTAGGGTATAAGAAACATAAATCGCCAATAACTTATATCAAACTCCTTGATATACTTTTTTATGACAAACCGACGCTTTAGGAATTCCAAATATTATTTCAATTGAACTATCATTGGAGATGTGGTATAGAGACAAACTGTATAAAAAAATAAAGTGTAAAAATTTGGTTTTTGAGAAACCACACTATAATTTTGTTGTAAGGTGTATTTATCAATGAAAATATATTCAAACGATAGTAATAATATTAACTTGGGAGGATAGTAAAATGGAAGTCAAAATAGAAGATGGTAAGCTCATCATAGTAATCGAGCTACAAAAGCCCACACCCAGTGCATCCGGAAAAACATTAGTGGTAGCAACAACACATGGAAACATGCCCACCGATTGTGTAATTGATGGCAAGAAAGTCGTCATTGGTCTGAATGCTTATATAAAAAAGTAGTTCCTTACTTGTGTTCATTTTAGTCATATTAATTCTTGAATTTACTGCATGGCTATTAACTGCAGAAAATGCAAACATTTCTTTATCACCTGGGACTCGAATAATCCCTATGGTTGTAAAAGTTTCGGTATGAAGACAAAACAGATGCCGTCTGTAGAAGTTTACGTTACATCCGGGAAGGAATGTTTAAAATTTCAGAAGAAAGAGGAAGCTCCCAAAAAATAAGTCAATATCTGAAATTCTTTTTATTCAAAGAAAAACTATTTTATCTTCTTTAGGTTTGGCAATCTTCCTTTTCTTTCTTCCTTCAGAATATATCGCTAAAAATTTGGGGGAAGATACTTCTAACCCTTCACATCAGGTTATCGAAAACAATTACTAATAATTTCCAATAGTATTTTTCCTTATTATACTAAAGGAAATTAATACCATTATATTTTTAAGAACTCAACCCTGCGGTTAAGAGCTTTGTTAATTGCGCTATCATTTGTTGCAATAGGCTGACTTTCACCTTTACCGTCTGTCTCTATTCTTGCCGCTTCTACATTAAAATCATTAACCAGAGAATTCTTAACTGAAGCTGCACGGCGCTTTGATAAATCAAGGTTTGATTTGTCATCACCATCGGAATCAGTATGACCGACAATTTTAATTTTTACAGACGGGTTATCTTTTAGAATTGCAGCAATCTCTTTGATTGAAGGATATGATTCTTGTTTTACAATATCTTTATTTACATCAAAATAAATTCCGTAGCTAATTAGTTTGCCTTCGGTAAGAAGCTTACTGCGCATATCGGGTAATCCGGTTGCAATGCGGAAATTACTAAACATCGTCGTGCCCCGGTCAAAACGAACCATATTATATTTATAATTTTGAGACATAACTTTTGGGAGATCAAAAAGCTTTTGTTCTCCTACATAAAGCTTTATTCTTGTCTTCTGAACACAAATTGAAATTCTATATTTTTTATTTGCTTGTAATTTAGGTTCGTTTTCTATGCCTTTTAATTCAGGAGAATGGTCATTAAAATAAGTAGAATAATAATTAGAATATTCAAAAGAGAAGCGAATTCCTGCATCGCCCGGTCTTGCTAAACCATAGACTAAATCTTTTGGTTTCTTAGTACTTAGTATGGAAAATGAAAATGCCAGGCCGTTATTATTCTTTGAATCTTTCGTTGGAATAACATCGAACTCAATCGTATAATTATCTGGTAATGTTAAGGGAGCATCAAGAGTTGTAGCCCCTCTTCCGTTTGTAATATTGAACCATCTTCCTTCAGCAATATTTGTAGTTACAATTTCTCCGGACCCAGATGTATTCCATTGAACCGGGAAGTCGCCAATATTTTCCGCTGTAAAGTCATCGAAGAAAATAACCTTTTCTCCCGGTATAAAATCATATTTGGAATTGATTACCATCTGAGGATTATTTTCGGTTTCTTTCATTACATTATTGGATTTCTGTTCGTCCTTTTTGGGGTCTTGTTGTTTATCTTTATTGCCCGTTAATTGATTTTCAGCTTCGTCATATGCTTTATTAACGCCTTTATTGATTTTATCTTCAGTCCTTCTCTCCCCTTCTTTTTTAATTTTTGCTTCTGTCTTTTTTTTCAGTTGATCTAAAAATTGGGCTGGTGAAGTTTGGATAAAACAAATAGAGAGTATAATTACGAAAACGACTGATAGCTTTTTCATTTTGTGACTCCTCATAAAGTTTTGGAATTAAGATTTAGTATCATATTTCTTATCTATACGAACAGCAAATAAAATAGCGGACACAAATTTCTCCCGCTCAGGAAGCATTACACTGTAAAGGAAAGTCAAGTACATTTCCGAAAATATAATCACACTTCGAAAATATCGTTCGGAATGTATTAGATTGGCTGTATGACAAATATATATTATAAAAATACTTATTATGACGATTTTAGAATATATTCCGCTTTTCATAACATTTCCAACTTTTAATGTTAATTTCCAAGCAACTGGTTATAATATAACAATATTAGTTAAAAAAACAAACGTTTACTTCAGCAAGGAATTATAAAATAGCATCTGGCGACTCCAGGAAAATCTGTCTGCCGAGAGAGTTGAAGAACTCTCCTATCCGTAAAGAGAGGTCTCAAAACTATCTAAAATGGGATTTCTCAGTCGAAGACCTGCCGGCGGCAGGCAAGCTCCTTCGAAATGACATTTGGAAGTTGTGCAACAGTCCCTGCCGCCAAACAGGTTGGAATATTGGAGTCATAGCATTGAGCGGTATTTTCCAGCATTTCATGGTTCCAATGAGTTATATCTTCGTAAGGTGAGTTATTAATTAACCTGCCATTCGTTCTTTAACATGGTTAAGATTTGTCTTCAAATCATTTTCGAACTCAATTATGATTTTGTTGTAAAGAGTGATTTTCCACGGCGAAAATGTAAAACGTCACGAACATAGCGCGGCCAGCCGCAATTTTGAATTATGAATCCGCAGCGGATGAACCTTGCCTGACGGCAGGCAGGTTTTGAATGAAACGCAATGAAATTTATCATAAAAATATCTTGACATAAAAAACAATCCGCCAATAGGCGGATAAAAGTCAATACTATAGATTAGGTAATCTATTCCGATTTCTTTTCTTCATTTGGGAAAGATCCTGCAATGAAAAAAGCAGCGCCGCATAGTGAGATATCTTTTAGCAAATTCGCAAATTCCATTTGCATTGTAGCAGGATTAAAAAGTCCCGGTAGGTGAATTGTCAACACAAATATCGCCAGCATAATTCCTAACAAAGTAGCTGAAAGCCTAATATATTTTTTTATTATTATACTAATACCCGCCAGAACAAGCGCTAAACCGACAAGATAAATCCAAAAGACTCCCCCAGGAATAAATGAGGGGACATATCCAGCCATTTGTGATCCCATTTTAAAGTGATTTAATCCAAAAATAATAAATGGTAATCCGAAGATGACCCTTCCGGCATTCTTTAGGTTTTTCATAGAATCTCCTTAAAAAAGTTTATAGATTTATATTTAACCGTAAGATAAGTAACTATTATATTTAATTTGGGTACAGAATATACTAAAGTCAAGAAAAAAGATTGTGCTATCTAGTATATCACAGAAAGGATGAAATTTTTTATAAATGCACTATTATAAAATAGTCAACCGGATTGGCATTATTAGTTACGTTGCCTACCCGGTTGCTGGAGAAGCTAATATTTTGATGCGGTTTTCTGTTTATTATGTTTGACTGATAGCTGATTTACTGTCTTCTTCTTTTATAAAAATATTTAGAAGAAGGAATAATGATGAAAACAGTAATGAAATTATAATTTCAAGCGATTCCAATCTTACAGCGGAAATTATTCCGGCAAGAAGGAATATTAAAGAATTAAACAGAAGTTTCATGTTTTTTATTTTCATTTAGCTGGGACACAATTCTCGTCAAATATCCTTTGAAATTTAATTTATCATGATTGAAGGAGTAAACTAATTTTGGTACAAACATAGTCTTAGTCTATTAAGACAATATTACGCTACTGTTATTAGAATGTTAATTCCCTCTTGCTGATAGGGATGACTAGGAATTTTGAATTTGTCGTTTCGACGACCCTGCCTACCAGACAGGCAGACTCCTTCGAAGTTTAAGGTTTTGGG
The DNA here is from genome assembly GCA_021778375.1 of Bacteroidota bacterium. Classification (GTDB taxonomy): domain Bacteria; phylum Bacteroidota; class Ignavibacteria; order Ignavibacteriales; family Ignavibacteriaceae; genus FEN-1297. Next base: position 315 of record JAJYCM010000242.1, on the reverse strand, counting down.
TCTACTTTCGCATTTAGTATTTTTACAGATGGAATTAAGAAAAAAAATAATTTAGGGATTAAATATGACAAGAAAAGAGTTACCCGAACCGGAGCATTTTAGAGAAGACAAGGTGGGTGAGGTTTGGAAAGTAGACTATGAGCAGCGCGCTAAGGATGCATTTAATTGGGCTAAGAAATTTAATATAAGACCTTCTTACGAAGATAAATTTAAGGTTTGTTTGTTAGCAGTTGATATGCAAAACACTTTTTGCATTCCCGGCTTTGAATTATTTGTCGGCGGCAGAGGCGGCATGGGGGCTGTTAACGACACAAA
>JAJYCM010000241.1 GCA_021778375.1 Bacteroidota bacterium | reverse complement strand
CAAAACTGTATTGCAGGGCGGGAATTAATGTATCGCTTTTGCGATGAACATAATATTGCATACCAACGCTGCGGAAAAATTGTTATTGCTACTGTCGAAGAAGAATTACCTGCACTTGATGAACTTGAAAGACGCGGGATAGCTAATGGGTTGAAGGGGGTCAAAAGACTAGCGAGAGAAGAAATTAAGGAATATGAGCCTTATGCCGTAGGGGTGGCCGGATTGTTTGTACCAGAGACAGGAATTGTAAACTACACAGAAGTAACCGAAGCTTTTGCGAAAAATATAACTGTCAACGGCGGTGAAATTAGGACAAACAGCAGGTTTATCTCACTTATTAAAGATGGAAATAATTTGATACTTCAGACCACGCTGGGCGAAGTAAGAGCAAAGTTTTTAGTAAACTGCGGAGGGCTACATTCGGACACAATTGCAAGAATATGCGGGGTTAATCCGAATTTACAAATTATACCATTCCGCGGAGAATACTATAGAATAAAAAGGGAAAAAGAATATTTGGTGAATAATTTAATTTATCCAGTGCCTGATCCGAAGTTTCCTTTTCTTGGAGTACATTTTACAAGGATGATTAGCGGAGGGGTGGAAGCAGGGCCAAATGCAGTACTCGCTTTTAAAAGAGAAGGATGTACCCATAAAGATATTTCATTCGGGGATATTTATCAGATGATTTCTTATCCCGGTTTTTGGAGAATGGCGTCACATCATTACAAAATGGGCATTAATGAATTTCGCAGATCATTAAGCAAAGAGCTATTTGTAAAATCGCTTCAAAAGCTGGTACCATCCATTGGAAATGATGATGTATATCGTGAAGGAGCCGGAGTTCGCGCACAAGCACTTGATCCAAACGGCAATCTAGCCGATGATTTTAGAATTGTTGAAGCAGAAAAAATGGTTCACATATTAAATGCCCCTTCGCCGGCAGCAACTGCTTCCTTAAGTATTGGAAATATAATTGCACAAAAAGCCATTAAGGCTTTTTAATTAGCCTGTGTTTCTAACACCAGAGGCAATACCATTGACAGTTGATCTTAATAACATTAAAAGAATTTCCCTTTGATTTTTCGAAAGATTTTTTTTCCTAAATTGCTTAACAAATTTTACCTGAATAAAGCTAATTGGATCGATGTAAGGATTCCTCAGTAAAATAGATCTTTGAAGAGATTTATTAGCATCAAGTAAATTATTCTCGCCAGTAATTTTTAGAATCGCGCTGCATGAAAGGTCATACTCATTATTAATTAGATTAAAAATTTGATTTGCAATTTTTTGGTTTTCGCATAAAGTTAGATATTCCCTACCGATTATCATATCGGTCTTAAGAAGCACCATTTCAATATTATCGACAAGCGTTTTAAAGAACTCCCACTCCTCATACATTTTACGCATTGATCCCCATCCGGTTTTATTTTCATTTATGGATTTGTGGATAGCGGTACCAAAGCCGTACCAGCCGGAAATTGTCTGGCGATTTTGCGTCCAAGTAAACACCCACGGTATTGCCCTAAGAAGGCGAATATCTTTGCTCTTTTTTCTTGATGACGGGCGCGAGCCGATTTCAATCTGCTCTATTATATCTATTGGCGTTGCGTTTCGAAAGTAGGAAAAGAAATTAGGGTGATTGACTAACAGCCGATAATGTTCAAATGCAGATTGGGAAATATTCTCAAAAATGTCTCTGTATAATTCAAATTTATCGACTCCGGATTTAAATTTTGTTCGAGCGGTAGCTGTTATAATTGCTGCGGTCATTAGTTCCAAGCTTTTCCCGGCAATTTGCGGCAGAAGGTATTTTGACGAAATCATTTCACCTTGTTCGGTAATTTTAATTTTTCCTTCTATGGTGCCGTAAGGCTGTGCAAGGATAGATTGGTTAACAGGACCGCCGCCTCTTGAAATGCTTCCGCCTCGCCCATGAAAAAGAGTTAATTCGATACTTCCGGCATCGCATAATTTTTTAAGATTAATCTGTGCCTTATATAGCTCATAGTTCGAAGTAACAATTCCTCCGTCTTTATTGCTGTCGGAATAACCAATCATAATTTTTTGGATCTTCTCTCGGAGTAGCAAATGCTGCATATAAGCTTTGTTGGAAAATAATTCTTTCATAACGGAATCCGATCTTCTCAAATCTTCTATAGTTTCAAAAAGCGGGAGGATGTCAAAATCAGATCGAATTATTTTGTGATTTTGTAATTTGACTAAACCTGCTTCCTTTGCAAGAAGAAGAACATTCAGAACATCGCTAACGGAGGAACAATTGCTAATTATATAATCGTTGCAGGCATTAGGAGCAATATTTACCTTGCCCCATTTTATGACGGATAGTTCTTCGATTATCTGCCTTGTTGACTTTCTTAATTCGCTAAAATTATTTTTTAACGGTCTCGAGCTAAGAATTTCTTTTGTCAGAAGATTTACCTTTTGTACTTCAGGTAATAAAGAATAATTTTCAACAACTTCCGAATAGGAAAGCAATTCTGAAACCGCTTCTTTTATCAAAGATGCATTTTGACGAATATCTAATGCTACCAATCTGAAGCCGTAGGTTTTTACTTTATAAATTAAGGGGAGTACAACAGTATCTGCAATAATTTTCCCTTTATTCTTTGAAAAACTTTCATAAATTGTTTCCAGGTCATCTACAAACTCAGAAGATTTCTTGTACCCGAATTCCTCGCTGTTAACGGTTCTTTTAAGCTTATAAGAAATTTGGAATATTTTAGCCCGATAGATTTCAGAAGGGTCACGCAAAATATTATCGGAAAAATCTTTATCGAAGAGAGAAATATCCGAATTGATCGATTGTTCCAACGATCTGCTTGCCTTGGAAATATTCAAGGATGAGCTTAAAGAAGTATATAGCAAGTCAAGGTCATTTTGATAAAGATTAATAATTTGTCTTTTGTTGTTAAGCAAAGTTTCTTTAGTTATATCTACCGTTATAAAAGGATGCCCGTCTCTGTCGCCTCCCATCCAAGATCCAAATTTTATCAGTGACGGCGAACGTAAATCAAAATTCAAGATTGTTTTTAGTTTTGAATTAATCGATAAATAAAAATCCGGGATTATATCATATAAAACTTCCTTAAAGAAAAACATGCCGCTCTGGATTTCATCTTTTACCGTGACCTTATGAAACCGTATTTCATTCGATTGCCACAACAGCGTTATCTCGGTCTGCAACTCCCGTTTAATTTCGTTTATCTCATCGAGAGTCAAAATCATCAACTCTCGTTTAAGAAGCAGCTGACTTATTTTCAGTATTTTTCTTAGTGTTGTTTGTCTGGTTGCTTCGGTTGGATGAGCAGTAAAAACCGGGATAATTTCAATAGAATTTAGAATCTCATCTACCATCTTCTCAGTATATTTTTCCTTTTTCAGCTCTTCAAAAGCCTCAGCAATTGAGCCGTTTTCGTTAATTACCGCTTCCAAAAGATTTGAGCGCTGCCTTCTTATTCTATGCACTTCATCGGCAGCGTTTACTAAAATAAAATAAATGGAAAATGCTCTAACAACTTTGTAAGCTTTGCTTAAGTCGAGTCTACTGATTAAATCGACAATTTCTCCCCTTGTTGTCTTGCTATATGAGGTACGCAATTTTTTTGTTAAAGCGCGAAGCTTCTCAACTGTTTCATAAATGATGTAATCTTCCTGTTCGATTAAAATTTTCCCAAGAATTACGCCAAGTTCCTTTATATCTCTTTTCAGAGGTTCGTCTTGAAGTGATTCTTCTAAACGGTTTATAGAATTTTTACTCATCTAACTTTCCGAGAAAAAGATATTAATAAATAACTAAACCCTGCTTGCATGAATATTGAAATGAAGTAAACAATATTGCTATATTACAAAAGTTTATAATAAAAAGTTTTATACCATATCATGCTAACATTCATTTAATTTTTTATCTTTAAAGTAAAAATTTCTATTTTGACGTCAGAGAAATAATGAAATCATCTTACCGGCTCTTTTATTTCATCTTTATTGCTTCGGCATTATTCTATGGATGCTCATCATCTAAAGTGCAACGCGAAACACCGAAAGTAAAACCCACAATCACTATCCGTGAAAAACCAAAACCTGAAAAAACGGAATTTAGAAAGGAAATCTTACCGTTTGAATTTCCAGATAAAGCGAAAATTGAATCTGTCGTTATTGACTCCGTTAAAAAGAAAATTACTATCAACTACAGCAAAGAACTATCCTTCATTCCTTTCCGCGAAGGTAATGTTGAAGAACTTTATTCAGAGGTAAGGAAAAATTATGGCTACAAATTTAAAGATTATACTTTTTCAATAAAGACAATAGGCTTTCCTATAGAGAAACTGATTCCGAATTTCTATAGAAGCAGCCAAATGGAATACGATAGATCTAGAATACCGCCAAAGGAAATTCAGCCTAAGCCTGTGGTAGAGAATATAAGCAGGAAATTTA
>JAJYCM010000240.1 GCA_021778375.1 Bacteroidota bacterium | reverse complement strand
AACCCGCGCTTTAGTCTAAAACTTGCTTTTGCTGGTTTGCTTCTTATTATTGTAGCTTTAATTGGTAATGAAATTGAAATTTTTACTTATCATCAAAGTTACCTTTGGACCTCGAGTCCGAACTTAATCTTTTATCGATTGGGTATAGTCCTATTTCTTAATTCAATAATTTCATTCATTACACTTAAGATCGAAACTATTCCGAGGGTCTTTATCTTGATCGGAAGAAATACTTTACTAATTTATATTGTCCATTTGGTCATTTTATATGGTAGTGCGTGGAATCCCGGACTGATCGACGCTTTTGATAAAAGCCTTAATGTTTGGAACACCATTGGAACAGCAATAATTATGATACTCAGTATGACGCTTATGGTTCTTGTACTTCATTATTTTAAGATGAAAAACAAAGCTGTAGCAGCATAGTATTTTTATTAACTTATGTTACATAATTTTTGGAATATTGGAATAATAGATTATTGGGATAATGGAATAGACTAATTTCTTCCATTACTCCATCATTCCATCGCCCAATTAGCCCATTACTCCAATTTTTCAAAAGTTGCTGTGTCGATTTATAAACTTATTTTTTAATATACAAATTCAGTAATCCTAAATGAGAAAATCAGCCTCCACAAATCCTGAACCGGATGAAGAAGAGAAAAAATATGAACAATCTCTTCGTCCATTAAGATTGTCTGAGTTCGTCGGACAAAGTAAAATTACGGATAATCTTAATGTCTTTGTCTCTGCTGCAAAAAAAAGAGGCGAAGCGCTTGATCATGTCCTGCTAACTGGTCCTCCGGGACTTGGTAAAACAACTCTCGCTCATATTATAGCCCATGAACTTGGCGTAAAACTAAAACTTACATCCGGACCGGTGCTGGAAAAACCCGGCGATCTTGCAGGATTACTTACCACCTTAGAAGAAAATTCTATCTTATTTATTGATGAAATCCATCGCCTAAGTCCGGTTGTTGAAGAATATCTTTATTCCGCAATGGAAGACTATAAATTAGATATTATGATTGATAGCGGACCAAATGCAAGGTCGGTGCAAATTAGTCTTCCTAAATATACTTTGGTCGGCGCTACAACTAGAGCAGGTATGCTTACATCACCGCTTCGCGATAGATTCGGAATAAAATTTCGCCTAGATTATTACGATGCCGAAACTCTTAACAAAATAGTTATTCGTTCTGCTCAAATCCTTGACCTGAAAATTAATGAAGATGCCGCTTTTGAAATCGCAAAACGTTCAAGAGGTACTCCCAGAATTTCAAATCGACTCCTAAGACGAACTCGTGATTTTGCCGATTATGATGACAAAAAAATAATCGATATAGATGTTTCTAAAAAAGCCTTAACTGCTTTAGAGGTTGATGAATACGGTCTTGATGAAATGGACAAAGATATTATTTTGGCAATAATTGAAAAATATAAGGGAGGCCCTGTTGGCTTGGGTACTCTTGCCGTAGCCGTTAATGAGGACCCGGGTACAATTGAAGAGGTTTATGAACCGTTCTTAATTCAGCAAGGCTTTATTCAAAGGACTCCGAGAGGTAGAGAAGCTACTGAACTCGCTTATAAAAGGTTCGGAAGAAATAAATTAAATTCGGACAAAACCGGATTTCTGTTTGACTGAGTTTTTGAAGATTACAGTCTTCTTTCTTCAGAAGAATTAATAACCAAAATTTAATATTTGAAATTGCAGTTTTATTTGTAACCTTCAAATTGAATTAGCATATTTGCCGGCAAAAAAATTATGAAAATATTAAAGTATCTAATATATCTGTCTCCGATAATCGCCTTTACTATTGCAATAACTGTTAGGCAGTTAAATGAAGGTGCGCTTGGTACCAGGAATAATCCGATAAAAATTTATTTTACCCCTTCTGTTGACGCTAATAGAATTTCTTTCAATGCAACGGCTTTGACTGATTATTTACATAACAAAACCGGATGGTATTTTACAACCGCTGTTCCTGCAAGCTACATTGCCGTTGTTGAAGCTTTTGGATCTGACAAATGCGACATCGCAGCTATCAACACTTTTTCTTATTTGATGGCTAATGCTAAATACGGAGCTGAGGCAAAGTTAAGAGTTGTCCGCGAAGGGAATCAAACTACTTACAAAGGTCAAATTATTACCCGATACGATTCCGGCATAAACACCCTCGCCGATATTAATGGTAAAACTATGGCATACGTAGATCCCTCTTCTACTTCAGGTTACCTTTTACCAAAATCATTGCTCGAAAGTAAAGGAATAAAACCCAGTGAAACAGTTTTTGCTATGCGCCATGATAATGTAGTTACTATGGTCTATCAACGCCAGGTCGATGCCGGCGCAACATATTACTCGCCTCCCGATTCAATTACCGGCGAGGTTATGGATGCCCGCGGAAGGGTTCTAAAACAATTTCCTGATGTCGTTCAAAAGGTCAAAATTATCGGATTCACTCAAGATATCCCTAACGACCCATGGGTCTTTAGAAAAAGTATGAATGAAGATATGAAGGAAAAATTGATTAATGCTATACTTGATTTTGCTTCCACTAAAATAGGTAAAAAAACTTTGTTCGATATTTACGATATTACCGGGCTTATTAGAACTACAGATAGCGATTACAATGGCATCAGAGATCTGCTTAAACAACAACATATTTCATTCGAAAAGTTGGTGAAGTAATGCTTTTAGAAATTCAAAATTTACATAAAATTTATAATAATGGTACTCACGCTCTTAAAGGTATAAGTTTTGGAGTTAAAGAAGGCGAGTTCCTTGTTGTTATCGGTTTAAGCGGCTCCGGCAAGTCTACGCTTCTTCGCTGTATCAACCGCTTAATTGAACCTACCTCGGGTACTGTCCGTTTTCTCGGTAAAGATATTACCCACATCAAAGGAGAAGAGTTAAGGAAAATTAAAGCACAAATAGGTATGGTCTTTCAGCAATTTAACTTAATTAAAAGACGTTCGGTGCTTTCAAATGTACTTAACGGCAAGCTCGGATCTCTTAGTACTTTTGATACTATTCTTGAAAAATATTCCGACGAAGTGTATAAAGAAGCTTACAAATGTTTAGAGACCGTTGGCATAAGCGAAAAAGCAAAAGTTAGAGCTGATTCATTAAGCGGAGGACAACAGCAGCGTGTTGCTATTGCAAGAAGTTTAATGCAAAGCCCTAAGCTCCTCTTAGCTGATGAACCAGTTGCTTCGCTTGACCCGGCAACTTCAAATTCTGTTATGCAGTACTTTGAAAAAGTAAACAAGGAATTCGGAACCACTGTCATTTGCAACCTCCATTTCCTTAGTCTCGTTAGAAGATATGCAACCAGAGTTATTGCGCTTAAAGCAGGAGAAATAATTTATCAGGGCGCTCCTTCGGACATTAATGAAACCTGGTTTAGAACTATTTATGGCGAGGAAGCCGAAGAGGTAGAAATAAGATGATTTTAGATCCGGAACTTGAATTGCATCCGCAAAAATTAATTGCGAATAGGAAGAAGAAAGCTGATAAGTTTAATCTTTATAAAGCGATATTTTTAGATATATTTTTTGTCTTCTACTTCATTCTTGTTGTTCAACGCGCTATCTATTATAAATTTATCCTGAATCTAAGCGACTTACCGTTTTCGTGGAATGAAATATTATCCATCTTTATCGGTAGCGTCATTATCGGAACATTTTGGGCTTTATCCAAAACATCACTCTCATGCAAGCTTTTAGGAATTGCAAAAGATAATAAAACGACAAAATGGACTGTGGAAATTTTTGGATGGTCGTTGTTTAATATTACGTTTATTGCAGGATGGATTGTTACAAAAATTTCAATTGTCGGGCTTTTTAGCAGTGAAGGAATTGCAGGAGCAGAAAGGCTTTTCGGAGCTATGTTCACACCTCAGTTCAGAATATTTGACGATGCTCTCTTTGCTATGATTGAAACTATTTATATTGCGTTAATTGCTACTTTAATCTCGATTCCACCCACTCTCGTCCTTAGTTTTTTTACAGCTAGAAATTTAATGAAAGATAATAAAATATCATTCGCTGTTTATTATGTCTTGCGAATTATCTTGAACTTTATCCGGTCAATTGAACCACTTATCTGGGCAATTATATTTTCGGTATGGGTAGGCATTGGCCCTTTTGCCGGTATGATTGCGCTTCTTGTCCATACTATTGCATCTAATGCAAAGTTATACTCCGAGGCTATCGAAGGTATCGAACAAGGTCCGGTTGAAGCTATCTCGGCTACCGGCGCAAATAAAATTCAAGTTGTTTGGCACGGAGTAGTTCCACAAATCGTTCTGCCGTTTTTGTCTTTTACAATTTATCGTTGGGATATCAATGTTAGAATGGCAACTATTATCGGGCTTGTCGGCGGAGGCGGTATCGGAACTATGCTAATGCAATATCAAGGCCTAGCTCGATGGCGTGAAGTAGGTTTGATTATTATTATGATAGCTTT
>JAJYCM010000018.1 GCA_021778375.1 Bacteroidota bacterium | reverse complement strand
CGATCTGCTAAGTGATCCTACCGAATCAATGAAGTTTTTTAGAAAAATTCCATACCGAGTTTTATATGCCCGGATGACTGAATTTTCTTTCATCTGTAAAAATTGTGTCTGATCCATCTTTCGATTCCTTTCCGTTTTTTTTTATAAATAATGTGATACTTTTTAATAAATCTCAAATTACATCTTCAAAAGCAGCGGCACTCGCTGAATAATTGTTGTCAAACTCAGTGGCTACTTCTGAAAACGTTCCGCAATTCGATAAAGACAAGACAAAACTTCCCCTGCTTCGCGTGTGCCGGGAGGTATCCATCTTGCAAACAAAATGATTATCTTCAAATTGAAAGCCTCTACCGTCGTTCTTGATTCCAATTTGTTTTGGATTATGGATAGTAAAGAAGAAGTCACAATCCCGCGCTAAAGCAATACTTTCTGCTAGATTTTCAACGCCTGGATTTATGCGCCCTACCCGGTTTAGCTGTGCAACAACCAAAACAATCAAATTAAGTTCCTTAGCTAAACCTTTGAGAAATTCGCTGTAGTAGGAAAGTTCCCGCTCCCTTAGGTCAAATTTCTTTTTGCTGCGCAAATATCCGATGTAGTCGATAGCTATTACCCTAATGCCAAACCGGTCACGCCAATACTTAGCTTTATTTTTAAGTTCAATCTCGCTCAATCGCTTGTCACTAGCATAAAGCGGGAAATCCTTTTTGCTTAAGTTGACTTTAAAAGTTTCTGTCAATTTCTGTTTTTCGCTTGCATCTAATTTTTTGGGAGATCGAAGTTTTTCATATTGAACTCCCGAAATTGATGCTAAAATTTTCCGATTCAATTCGGTCTCGGAAAGTTCAAGTGAAAAAAATCCACAAGGGATATTTTGCTTAACCAAATCCATGACAATATTTAGGGCTAAAGTAGTTTTGCCCGATTTGTAGGAGCCTGCGATTCCAATTAAGTTTGAAGCTCTCATCCCGCCTGTGGCATTGTTAAATGAAGGTATGTTTGTCAATTCCAACGAATCCGAACTGCTCCCGGCGATTTCATCTTCGATTTGACCAGCTATTATCGGCAAATTTTCACTAAAGCTTTTCTCTTCTTTAAAATTACTCAGAGTGCTTAATTCCGTTTGGATATCGCTTTGCAAATCAGAAAGTATATCTATTCCATTAATTGATTCCTTCGCCTGAAGGAGTTTTGAGTGAAGTAAACTTTCGGCTTTAAAAGAAAATAGTATATCGGAAAAGCGTTCGATGACTTGATTGAAGACAAGACTTTCAAGCGAAATATCTCTATTCATTAAATCGAAAAGATTCTTAAAAGTCCAATTTTTTAATCCTTTCCCTGCAAGGTCTAAAATAATAAGATCCCTATTCGGATTAGTCGAATAATTGATTTCACTTAATCCCTCAAACAATTCCCGATTGATCTCCGAAAAGTCATTTGACTTAACTCTTTGATAGATAAAAGGAATATTCTGCGGTTCACTAAGCATACAGGCTAATATTTGGCTCTCCAGCTCAGTTTTAATTTCTACTTTTTTCATTGGCTACCTTAATAAAATTATAGTGTGGCGTTGCTGCCTGTTGATTATTACAACTGCTTGTCTGCGACTTTACAGACTGCATTTGTAAGTAAAGCTGTTCAAATTTCTTTCTTAGTTTATCGGTAGAAAGAATATTATTTTGCCAAAAAGTATCTTCCTGACTCCAAAGTATGACCAATTCTATTTCTGAAAATTCTCTTTTATCAATACGGTGAAGTTTGTCAATATGTTTACTCCATTCATGAAAATTAGGCTCTTTATATTTTTCGTCTCTTTCTTTAATTTTTCTAAATAAAAGGGAAGAAAGTCTGAACTCGTTAGAGTTCAGATCAAAGAGTTCAGACTCTTCTTTCTTATTCTTATTCTTATTCTTATTCTTATTCTGTTCCGTTACGGTAACGTTATGTAACGTTACGCTTTCTTTGTTTTCTGTAGAATTTGAAAGTTTCTTGTTCCGAAATGCAATTTGGCGAAGCCTTGCCTGTTCGCGAATTTTGTCCAAACTCTCAACATTTTGATGCTTGTCCCAATGCGTAACGCATATAACGTTACGCGGCGTTATTTCTATCATTCCAAAATCCATAAGGATTTTTAACGCAAACTTTATAATTTGCAACGGTCTTCTGAAGATAGTTGACAGCATTTCCCCAGAATATGGGATGCTCTCGGTTAGCAAAATATAACCGTTTGAATTCGTTCTTCCCGCCAACACTAGGAGCTTAATCCAAATAACCAAAATGGCATCTGCTTCCGGCATTGCTTCGATAAGTTGAATTTTTTCGTCATCGAACATCGAAGTTTTTAGTTTTATCCACGATATTTCAGGCATGTTTAGCCTCCTTCCCATTATATTTTTTTTCAATGTGCAGCGCACATTTGTAAATGGAAGTTGCTACCCTATCAATCTTTTTAACAAGCACATCATCGTTTTTATCGATTGAGTTTTTGAAGTTTCCTTCAAGGAATTTTAAATCCAGTAAAATTAGCTTAAGCCCTGTATGAACATCCTTAATTGCTTTCGCCTGGGATGTTCCTTGTAAATTATTCATATTTTTTTTATCTCCTCAAAAAGGCTTGGCTCTTCGGTTTTAATGGCATACTTCTCGGTATCAGCCATATTTATGAGGTCAAAACTTAATATGATTTGCTTGTCGATGTGATCATCGCCGTATGGCGACACTACGCCGAGTGCTCGCCACTTGCAAACGGTGGTTTTAAGAAGGTTACCCAAGTAAGGAATTTGAATTTGTTCGATGTTGAATCGCGGGAGAATTAAGTCTAAAATTTCGATATTTATTCCAAGACCGGGGTCACGGAACAGGCGGAAAAGATTTTTCGGACTGCGTTCGACTGAAACGAAAACTTTTTTGTTTAAATCAATTGTGCCTGCCTTGAAATGGTTTTGGCGCACAAAAACCTCGATGCGGTCGGGCAAACGTCGAATTTGCGTTTGCAAAAGGGTAATGGAATTGTTATTTTGCATTATGTTTCTTTCATTTTCCCGGTTGTTATTTGAGTTTCGACCGGGAATTTTTTTATTAATCTTGACCAACTAAGGAGTTCAAATTATTTTCAATAATCTGTTTTCTCAATTTTCGATTCTCCTCACTTTTTAAAAATTCATCCACAGCGACCCTCACAGTGCCTGCAATACGTAAGTCCCGCTCGCTTCCAATTTCTTTTAGCTTTTCATAGCTTTTTTTTGGCAGGCAAATCGAAAATTGTTTTGTTTGGATTAATGGCATTGTCTTATCCTTTCGATAGTGAATAATTATTACTGGTTGAAAAATGGTATTAAGCAGGATTTATTAAGGTGTGATTTTTGCAAAATCTTATTTCCATTAACTTGGCAAATTAAATTAAGAATTACTTCAAAGTGGGAGAGATTATCATAAATAATGCCTTTTTTACTCTAATTGTGGGGAACGTAATAGAAATAATTATTTACACTAACAATTAAATTTTAAGATTGTTTAGAAGAAAGATCGGAGATCTATTGTCTGAGGTAAAGAATCAAATTAAAAACAGGCGGCAAAGAATATTCCTTGCCGCCTATTATTTTTTATGCTTCCAGGATATGCGGAAGTCTGACCCTACATAGCTTTGCTATTTCATAAAGCGGATATTGTTCATCCGGGGTCGCAATGCTGTATAGATGCTGAATGACTTCTTCTATTGCTCCGCCTCCAGCGTCATAAACATCTACTATGTCCCTCATTGCTGTTATTATGGTGGGTTCCTGTTCTTCGATGGAGAAACGTTTATTTATCGTGCCGGTCTGACTATTATTTGTCATGTTATTTTTCCCCTTTTTGTTAAATGACTTTTTGGAGTTTACTTTGTCTTTGGGCAAGCTCAATGATTTTATTTGCTCTCCTCGTTATTTCTTTATCACTTCGGTTTACCCATATTGTTAATTTCCTTGTTAGTTTTTGAAGGTAAAAAATGCTCTGATAAATTTGTGAAGACATTTGTGCACGTTCATCTATCGTGTTTAGAATGTTATTTAGGAGCTGTTCTTGAAATTCTCTCTTGTCTTCATCCTTGATTAGTTCAAAGATCGTGGGAATCTTTGTCTGTGTTCCTCTATCGATATTGATGTTTATGAGTTCCATTACTTCGCCATAGTTTATTTTTTTGCTAACCATTTTGATAACTCCTTGTTTTATTAAAAAATTGTTTTCAGAATTCTTCCATAAATGCGTTTTAAGGCACGATCCTTTAGTCGAATCCTGATAGATAATCGCTTGTAGGGCTTATATGAGTGTTTAAAATTGAATCTGTAAGCATTATTAAACCTTAATTATTATTTGATATTCTGCTTAAAGCTTCGCTTAAATCTTCATTCCGAATATGAGAATATATTGCTGTCGTCTTAATATCCGCATGACCTAAAATATGTTGAACGTTAAATATTGGAACTCCCTTTTGTATTAACCAACTTGCGCAAGTATGCCTTAATGAATGCCAATGTAATTTAGGATTAAGACCTGCTTTTAAAACATATCCTTTGAAAATACTTCCTATAAAATTTTGTTTGAATAAATAACCATTCCAGGAAAATATTAAATCATTATTCCCCTTATTTATTTCCAACTTAGTAAAAATCTGTAATGCTGTTAAATTTAGCGGGATAGCTCTAACTCGTTTGCTTTTAGTTATTGAAAATTGGTTATCCAATATCAAAGCTTTTTCCTTGAAATCTATTTGAGACCATCGAAGGGTTAACAATTCCATTTGTCTTAATCCGGTATGTGCTGAAATTATAACCATGTCTTTAATGACTTCATTATCAATAAATCTTAACAAGGTTTGAAATTCCGATTCACTAAAGAATAATGGTTGTTTTTCCGGTATCTTAAATCTTTTAATTCCCTTGCATGGATTATTCATTATATAATTTTGTTTTATTGCATAATTAAAGCAACTACTAAAACAGATTAAGTCTTTCCTTGCCTGATAGATTGAACTTTCATTAATCCGATTTTCAAAGTATTTAATCATTTGACCGTTAGATATTCCGTTTATTAAAATATCCCCAAAGTATTTTTTAAGAAAACTTAATGATTGATTGTATGCTTTATCTGTCTTAGTTGTATGGATAGTATTTGAGTAGTTAATAAATTCAGCGATAAAATCATTTAAGAAAATGGAATCTATTTTTGATTCATTCCTCTTTTTGACTTCATCTTTAAAAGCGGATAGAAATTTGATTGCTTCAGCTTTATATTTTGTTTTGGTAGAAATGCAAGTCCGCTTCCCGGATGTGGAATCATAGTAAACATAGAAAAAACCGTTTGAACGTTTAGAAAGACAATACATGATGTAATTCCTTTCAAGTTCAAAAGAGTAGATGAAAATTTCAGAAATAATTCATCAAAAAGTTAATCACTTGATTAAAAAAGTTTGAATTTAGCTTGAATTTGGTTGAATGGGACGGTCTCGAAAACCGTTAAGGATGTAAGTCTTTCCAGGGTTCGAATCCCTGTCTCTCCGCACTAAATTATGATGCTCCTCTTGTTGCTGTAATAGACTATGAACATTAAAATAAACTTAATATAAAGCCGGATTCAAACCGGCTTTATATTTTTTATAAATTAATTGAGTCGACTCATATTTCTTTTTCAATATTGATCCTATTTTTACTTGATGATTTTAACATGGAAATAATAACTATAATAATTATGAGTAACACTGGGATTATGATATATAGCCATGTAAACGAACTTGCCATTGCAACATTTTTCCATTGTGCAATCTTGGCGTCAATAGTGCTTATTTGCGCCTCAGTAATGAGCTTATTATCCATCAAGAAAGGAATCCAGTTAGGTTTTATATTTGTAGTCCAAACTGTATCAACCAATATTTTATATATTCCTTTTGATTCTTCTTTGTTTAAACTAGCATGTTGTATCTCATCATTTATATAGGAAGAAACTGCCTGCGAGAATTCTTCGCCGTTTGAAAATTGATTTAAAATTATTCCATGCACAGCAAAGCTTTGATTAATCGAGTTCCATGCTTGCTGGACAATAGCATTATCCCACGATACAAGAGAAGAGTATATGTCTTTCAGGTTCTTTTCATCTTCGTGCCGCTTCGAATAAATACTGATTATTTGTGGTCCAACTGTATTCCACATTTTTTTAAATTGTTGCTGCTGGGTCTTAATGGAATTAAGATCGTTGGGTGTTAAAGCAGGAGCACTGAGAAATTTAATATTATCGTCAATAGATTTTTTAATATTAGAAATCATATCCATCTTCTTGACTTTGGAAAAAATCTCCTGCTGTTCGCCGCTCGTTAGATTTGTGTTCCCCATTGCAGAAGGCGGCATCAGGCTATCGATCATCGACATAATTAACCTGTCTCTTTTTAGCAATGAGTATCTTAACTCAGCAATAATTCTATTAAGTCGCGCAATATCACTTTTATCCTTCGATTGTACTTGTTGTAATTGATCTAGTAAATCGGAATTTCTTTTATTCAAAGTATCTAACTGAGTTTGAAGCTGTGAAATCTTAGTTTGTAAATTAGTAATCTGACCAAAGTCGCCCTGTCTTAATGTCAATGCATTATTCAACTTTGTAATTGAGCCATTGAAATCCTCAGGATAAAGACTTTTGTCTAACAAATCTTTTTTAGAACTGTAATCACTGCTTAACTGGTCAATTTGAGTTTTAATTTGAGCTAACTTATCATTAGTTGTTGCGCTTTTAATAGATTCATCTATTTGCTTAACCTTTGACTTAAAATTCTGCACTATTTGGTAATCCTGCTGTGCAAAATTTATCTGGCTGAAAAGGAAAAAAATAGAAAATAAGACTAATAATAAATTTATTTTTTTCATTTTACTTCCTCCTTCGAAATTCCTTTTTCTGTAAGATTGATTTTACTGCTATCGTTTACACCATAAACCAGCTCTATAAATGGAGGTCTTTGGTTGAAGGCAGGATTTTGAATGCCGGTTTTATCAGATATTTCAATTTTCTTTTCCAAGCGGAAGGTTCCCTCATCAACATTAAACACATAGACGTTCCTGAAATTATTTGCAACCATAAAGTAATATCCGTTTAAATTTCTAATTACTCTCAGCTGCTGGTTTTGATAGCCGAGTGAATCGCCTGTTTCTTTTAGGAATAATTCACGCGCATCAAAGTTGATTGAATAGCGCTTAATATCAACCTTGCCATTATTGTCGACGCTAAGCACGGATTCAACAGGCCATGCAAAATCGGCTGGTTTCAAAACTAAAGTGGAACACGCGCCAATGAATAGAAAGGAACCAATTAACAATAACTTGATCGTTTTCATGAGACCTCCTATAAATTTCGTGGTAATGTTTTTAGGTTAATTTATTTAGTAACTACCCTCTTATTGAATTGTAATGAAATTTAATTATTATAAAACTTAGTTGCAATAATTAAATTCACAATGAGGCAAAAAATAAAATCGGTGAATCAATCTGTGGAAATATAGATTAAAAGATAGCCCTGATGCCGAGCATTGTAAGCCCGCTAACTAACCATAGGAAACCTCCAAAAACAAGAATAATAGAATAGTGGGAAATTCCATTATTCCAACATTCCACTATTCCATTACTCCATTTCCCCAAGGGTTGAGTAAAGTGTTTTAATAGCTTTCCTTTGTAATTACTACTTTACCCTTAAATACCCGGTATACAAAAATTGTATAAGCTATTACTATCGGCATTCCGATTAAAGCGATATAAAGCATTGCCGTCATAGAAGTCTTCGAAGACGAGGCATTATATATTGTCAAACTAAAATCTAAATCTATATTAGACGGAACAAGCCTAGGGAACAAGCTCAAAGCAGTTAATCCAATCATTGAAATAATTGTTAATGATGAAAAGATAATAGCCTTAAAGAATTTATTCGCCTTAACAAAAACTGGAATTAGCACAATTGATACAAGCAAAAGAACAAACAACATCCAGAAAAGCGGGTTGTTTAACAAACCGTTAAACTGGAACGGCGCTTCGAAAAAAGTAAAAAAGGTTGTTAATGCATATAATAAAACAAAAGCCATCCATAACCTGTTAACATATGGAAGAACTTTTTCCTTCACCAATCCTTCACTCTTCATCATTAAATAAATTGAACCATGCATAGCGAAAAAAGATAAGCTTACTAATCCGACTAAAATAGAATAGGGATTTAGCAAATCAAGGAAATTACCCACGTAATTTCCGCTTATATCAATCGGCAAGCCGCTGATTATATTGCCTATAGCAATACCGAACAATATTGAGGGTAATAGGCTTCCTATCCCAAATAAATAATCCCAAAGCTTTTTCCATCCTGGTGATGAAACCTTGCCGCGGAATTCAAAAGAGACCGCTCGAAAAATAAGCGCTGCAAGCAAAAGCATGAATGGTATATAAAAGCCGCTAAACACGGTTGCATAGACAATTGGGAAAGCGGCAAATAAAGCTCCGCCTCCGGTTAATAGCCAAACTTCATTTCCGTCCCATACCGGGCCGATTGAGTTTAAGTATACTCGTTTGGCAGTTTCGTCTTTAGTAAAAAGATACAAAACACCTACTCCCAAATCGAATCCGTCTAAAACTGCATAGCCCATAATTAGGATACCAATCAACAAAAACCAAATTGTGTTCAAGTCCATTATGATAACACCTCCTTTACTAAAGCAGGTTCAGGTCCATGTTTAATTTCTTTTACAAGAAGATAGAGGTACAAATAGCCAATTAATAAATAAATAAATGCAAATAAAATTATCGAAAATAATATATCGCCCGCCGGAACATTCCGAGATATGGCGTCTGACGTGCGCATTACATTATAAACAATCCAGGGTTGTCTTCCGACTTCAGCTGAAATCCATCCAAGTTCACAGGCAATCACAGGCAATGGAATCGCCCATACAAACATTTTCAATAAAATTTTTGTGTCCCATAATTTATTTTTCCTGAGGAGGTAAGTTGCTATCATCATAAGTAGAATAAACAACATCCCAAGAACGACCATATTATGATAGGAAACAAAAGTAATAAACAAAGGTGGTAAGTCATTTGATGGGAAATCATTAATCCCTTGTACCTTAGCATTAAAATCGCCGAAAGCAAGCCAGCTAAGAAGTCCCGGGATTTCTATTTTTGCTTTAAGTTCGGGTGGAGGCATTACCGGAATTGCAAAAACTGCAAGCGGCGCTCCGGTTTGTGAAGTATACAAGCCTTGTATTGCTGCAAACTTTGCCGGTTGATATTTAGCTACTTCCCTGCCGCTTTCATGTCCAAAGGGAAATAATTCAAGCAATGAAACTATCAATCCAAAATATACAGCAATCTTCATCGAGCGCTTAGCTAGTTCAGTCTCTTTATTCTTTAGAATTAAATAAGCAGAGACTCCTGCTACCATAAAAGCTCCGGCTATTAAAGCTGCATCGATAGTATGGAGAAATCTAATAACAGTAGAAGGATTAAAAACAGCATCCCAAAAATTTGTAAGCTCCGCCCGTCCATTCTTTATAACATAACCGGCGGGAGTTTGCATCCATGAACCTGCGACAATAATCCAGAACGCAGAGATAGTAGCTCCAATTGTTACCATCCATATTGAAAACAAATGCACTCCCTTTGAAACCTTATCTCTTCCGAATAAATACAAACCAAGAAAAGTTGATTCAAGGAAAAATGCAAAAACTCCTTCGGCGGCTAATGGCGCTCCGAAAATATCTCCCACAAATTTAGAATACTCCGCCCAGTTAGTTCCGAACTGAAACTCCATTACTATTCCTGTTGCAACGCCGACTGAAAAAGTAAGAGCCAGAATTTTCCCAAAGAATTTTCCAAGTCTAACATAAACTTCCTCTTTCCTTTTAAAGCCGAAGCTTTCGATAATTACTAGAAGCCAAGCTAAGCCAATAGATACTGGTGGGAAAAGGAAATGAAATCCGATTGTCATAGCGAACTGGATTCTTGACAATAAAACAGTATCCATAAATCAACTCCTTCATTAAATAAAAATATCCCCGTCATCCAAATAAAACAATTTTTATTCCAGAATTCCTCTATAAATATCATTTATTAGAGTGTTAATATAATGAAATTCAAATAAACGGATTATAAATACCGGGATACATTCTCAAAACTTGAATGATTGCAAATTATGCTTCTCTTAGTTGAGAAAGCCAATAGGCTAAAAATCAATGATAAGATTTTAATTTGAACATTATAATATTTGCGCTTATAACCGCGAATTGTTTTGAGTACCAAGCCCGCCCTACTTAGGCTGTTGCACAACTCCAAAATGTCATTTCAACCGAAGAAAGAAATCCCCTTCATAGCACTGTCATTTCGACCGAAGGGAGAAATCCCCTATACAGCCCTATCTCTCAAATTAACCTTGGCATATTTCAGACACTCGTTACTCGTCACTCTTTCCTCGTCTACCATTTTTGTCACAACTAAATTCTTTTCCTCCCAGTCTTTGCCTAAATTTTCCCCAGCTCCACCAGGCCTCTAACAAGCCTATGATAAGCCTCCATCAAGCTTCCAATTCTGGTCCAATTGTTTCATAAAAAAAGTTTGACAAAATTGGCACAAACTCATTAACACATATTAGTGTAACAGCAAAAAAGTATTTACCGAAATAATAATTTATAGATAAATATTTTCTATTGCTTCAACATCCAAATATTCTATCACCCTAGATACTCCAAAGAGAAATACTCCTTAAGGTAATAATGTGCTGATATCTTTCAACTCTTTAATGAAAAAGTGTAATATTTTTTCTCTTATAAGAGAACAATACTGCGTTTTTCTCACACATGGAAAGAAAATCATTAAAATTTGATGAATTTCCTTACAATACTTTGGTTTGCTTTTTGTTTGCAAACAGCAGTCATTATAAAATGACAATAATATATAATAATAAAATTTCGGGGTCGAAATGAAACTAAAACTTGTTACAATTATGTTTGTACTAGCAATAGCAGCAAACTTTTCCTTTGCTCAGGACTTTTACCTGGGTACCGGTACTCCAAGCGATCCTCAAGGTACTTCTTGCGCTTCCTGTCACTCAACTGTAAATAACGGAATTGCAAAACTTACTTATTATGATTCTTGGAAGCTTACCAAACATGCTCAGGCTTATGATTCCCTTAGCGGAATTTTAAGTTACAGGTGCTTACAATGCCACACCACCGGTTGGGATGCGTCGGTTACTAACGGCGGCGCTGATGAATATGTTAAAGCAGATACATCTGCTCCACACGGTTACACTATTACTAATGCTACTGGTTTCAACAGAACTAAAAATGTTGGTTGTGAAGATTGCCATGGCCCTCTTGGCGATAGCACTGGAAATTTATCTGTTGATCACTGGGGATTTTTTGGCAACGGGACTACAAATGTTCCAAGCGTTGCCGCTGATGTTTGCGGTAAATGCCATTCCGGCTCCTACCATCCTTACTTAGACGAATGGAATTTATCGAAACATGCGATTTCTACATCAAGTAGTGCAACAATTACTAACGTTGTTCTTAAAAATAAATCTTGCGTAAGATGCCACGTAGCTCAGAACTTCATCTTATATATGCAGAACCCTGCAGCTTATAGAGACACTATCTTAGTAACTGGAAACAATATTCAACCATTGACTTGTGCAGCTTGCCATGATCCACATAGCGATGCAAATCCAAAACAACTACGTATGTCTGTAACAAACAAAGCGGTTATTTGCGACGCTTGCCATAGCGTTTACCTTGATTCGGTTAATGTCAATACTGCAGTTCATGAAGACAACGGACCTGCTTTAGACGGTGCCGCTACTTTTGGATATAGATATCCCGGACAAACTTACAGTAATTCAGCTCATACCTTTGCAGCTACCCAAAGATGTATTACCTGCCACGTTTATGCTTCTACAACAGGCGGTACAAATACGGGTCATACATTTGAGCCAAGAGTCCAAGCATGCGCTCAATGCCATTCGGATTATTTTACAAAAGTTGACACATCAAATGCTGCAAAAAGATTTGACTACGATGGAGTTCAAACTACAACTGATAGCTTGATGGCTGTTTTACAAGCTAAGTTAAATAAAGCTTCTCATTCTGATTCAGCTACTGCATCGTTTAAGGAAGCTAATTACAACCTGGATGCCGTTTCCGGCGACGGAAGTCATGGCGTGCATAACACCCGCCTTGAACAAAAATTATTAACAGATGCTATTGCAAACTTTACTCCAACTGGTACTACAGGAGTTAAAGATGTTAATAATTTGCCAACTACTTACAGTATTAGTCAAAACTATCCTAATCCGTTTAATCCTACAACAACTATTGACTTCACACTTCCTGAAGCAAGTAATGTAAAGATTACGGTTTATGACGCTCTCGGCAAACAAGTTACTACGCTGGTTAATTCATTCTTAAACCGCGGTAATTATAAAGCTACTTGGAATGCCGATTCTTACTCATCAGGTGTTTATTTCTATAGAATAGAAGCTAAGAATTTCTTAATGGTTAAGAAAATGGTGCTTCTTAAGTAATAATTATTTCAGAGTAGAGTTCATACTTATTTTTGTGACAAGTATGAACTCTACATTTTTTAATAACTTCAATCCATTGGAGGAACAATGTTAGGCAAATTATTAATCCCGGTGCTTTTGCTCTCCTCTTCCTTGTTATTGGCTGCTGCGGATTCTACAAAGACCGCTGAAATGCCAAAGCATGGGTTTATCGGCGCTACTGCTTGTGAAATGTGCCATCATACTGATAAACAAGGAAAGCAATTTGAAATCTGGCAGAACAGCAAACATGCTTCTGCTTATAAAACTCTTCAAACTGATGAAGCTAATAAAATCGCTAAGGATAAAGGCTTCACTACCGCTGCAGCCGAAACCCCTGCTTGCTTAAAATGCCACGCTCCGGCTTATAATGTTGATAAGTCAATGCTTGGACCTAAATACAAAATTGAAGACGGTGTTCAGTGCGAAACTTGCCATGGCGGCGGCGCTGACTATAAAATGCTTTCAATTATGAAGGATTCAACAAAAGCAATCGCCAATGGTTTGGTAATACATGCTGATCTGAAAACATTCTGTGTGACTTGCCATAATTCAGACAACCCGACTTTCAAAGCAGATCAGGCTATTGACGTAAATGCTATGTGGGATAAAATCAAGCATCCAGTCCCGCAAGAGGCAAAGTAAAATTTGGGGTTCTATTGCTCATTCTTTGGATTGTGTTAAAAATGGCTTTTAACAGAA
This sequence comes from Bacteroidota bacterium, assembly GCA_021778375.1. GTDB lineage: Bacteria > Bacteroidota > Ignavibacteria > Ignavibacteriales > Ignavibacteriaceae > FEN-1297. The sequence continues at coordinate 8,013 of JAJYCM010000018.1, read as the reverse complement.
CAATATTTTTACGCCTCAAAGTTATTTCCACGGGCAAAGCGAGATTCTGGGTTAACACTTGAATTATTGAATCTCGCTTTGATCCAAACAAATGTTCTGGCAAGGGTAAGGGAAGTATATTTTTTGACAGCTTTGTTTAGAAGAAACGAAAACTAATATGAAAAAATTTTTTACTATTATTTTTATCATTGGAATTTCTATCGTTGTTTTGCCTCAAAGTTTTAACGGTAGATTCTCATCGTCTGTTTATTCATTCCAAACGTTCGATTCGACTAACTCATCAAGTACATATTTGCGTTCTTATCAAATGTTGAATTTGAACATCAACCAAGGGAACGTTTCGCTGCGTTCTTATATGAATTTGGAAGGCGACCTATCAGGCGTCAAGATGATGGATGGTCCAATGCTAAGGTTCTATAATTTATATTTAGAGGTTCGGGATTTATTTGATCTTGCCACCATAAAATTAGGTAGACAGCCTATCTTTAATAGCGTTGCCGGTGGGGTTTATGACGGAATAAATGTTGACTTGAAAAAAAGCGCCTATAAATTTACAGGCTATTATGGTGGTGATGTTCCGGCTTATGATAAATTGCAATTGACCAACAAATGGGATAAAGATTTTATCCTTGGCGGAAAATTTACGACTGTCGCTCTAGAGAATTTCCAGATGTCTCTTAGTTATGTCGATAAAAATTTTCAGCCTGAGCCATATTGGGCTACAAGACTTGACGCAAATCTGAACCCTATTCAAGTTTTAATTAGTAACAATTCGCTTCAATATCAGTTCACATCCGCAGAAGTAAATTATAGTTATAAAGATAAGGTGAATATTTTCACAACTTATGATTATGATTTAAACTTTAACCGTACTTCTAAAGTTGAATTTGACGGAGGGTATTCTCCTGATAAAAATCTAAGGCTCAGTTTATATTATAACTATCGTGCTCCAATGATTAGTTACAACTCCATATTTTCTGTGTTTGATTATGGAAACACACAGGAAGTGGAAGTCGGCGCCGATTACACAATCAACAAATTCTTTACCGTAACCGGAAGATACGGTAACGTGATTTATCAGGATGCTAATTCTCAGCGTGTTACAGTCGGAATAAATTCAAATTACGGAAGCATCAGCTATCGAAAAACATTTGGTTATGCCGGTGAACTTGATGCTCTATCTCTTTATTCAGCATATACAGTGCTTAATGGTTTGCTAACACCATCAGTCGGTGTTTCATTCACACAATATAAATTATCCTCTGATCCGAATGAACCGCTTAACCATCTTGCGGCAATAATCGGCGGGTTTAATATTCGTCCATGGGCTCTATTATCTTTTGATTTACAGGCACAGTATATGGATAATAAAATCTATAGAAATGACTTCCGAATGTTCTTGAAACTCAATTACTGGTTTAACTCAAATTTTTAACTGATGTAATGTAATATGAAAATTAAATACCTTTATATTTTTGCTCTTCCTCTTGCAGTGGCTCTTTTTATTTTCAGCGCATTCTTTTTGAGAAGCGACCCTAAAGGAATTGGAAACAAAGGCATTATTAAGTTTTCCCATAAAGTTCACAATGGAAATGCTGCATGCGAAGATTGCCATACTGCCGTTCCTAAAAGTACTTCTCTTAAAGATAATTTGATGCCCAACCATGACGCCTGTTCAAGCTGTCATGATGTAACTGACAAGACTAAGTGCGATAAATGCCACTACGATAATATTTATAAACCGTTGATCCAAAAGAAATCGGAATTGAAATTCAATCATCAATTCCATCTGGATAAACAGAAAATCAAATGCGAAACCTGCCATAAAGGAGTTTTTGACGTAGCTTATGCAGAAGATGCGGCTCAGCCTTACCCAAAAATGGAAACATGCTACACATGCCATAACAATAAATCAAAAGCTTCAAATGAATGCATTAGTTGTCATACTTCAACAGCAGACTTAAAACCGCAATCGCACAAAAGCGGAGATTTTCTTCAAACGCATAAATTTGCTGCAAGAGATTTTAACGCAAATTGTATAATGTGCCACGATAACGCTTCATGCCAGGAATGTCATACCGGAACAACTATGCTTACAGGAAATGGTACTCCGAATGACTTTTATCAACCTTATTCCCCGACAAATTCCAAAGACGGAGTTAAACAGCAGCAGATTACTAGAGTTCACGATCTTAACTATAGGTTTACACATGGTATTGATGCAAAAGGAAAGACTGCTGAGTGCCAATCGTGCCATCAAATAAATACTTTTTGTGCTACTTGCCATCAATCAAAGCAAGGTGATTTTTCACTTGGAGGTATCGAACCGACATCCCACTTAGAGCCAAACTTTATGATAATAGGAGTTGGATCAGGAGGCGGAGAACATGCAACCTTAGCAAGAAGAGATATTGAAAGTTGTGCCGCCTGCCATGATGTTCAAGGCGGTGACCCTACTTGTATTCAATGCCATACTGATCCGGACGGAATCCAAGGTACAAATCCAAGAACCCACCCGCGAAATTATATGCATGATGTTCACGGAGATTGGCATACAAGCCAGGGTTCTGTTTGCTTTAATTGCCATACCGGTTCTTCCCCATCTTCACCGGCTGGCGTTGGTTTCTGCGGTTACTGTCATGGTTCAAATGTACACTGATAATAAATGGAAATTAAAATGAAATACTTTCTTATAAACATATTATTAGCGTTTGCTTTCGGAATAATATTGATTGGTTGCAGCGATTTGCAAAATAATATTCCTGTCACTCCTCAACTTAGCGCACATAAACCAGGAAATTTAGACCCTACCTCACCTAATTTTCACGGTAATATTGTTAAAGCTAACAATTGGAATATGAAAGATTGCCAGCAATGCCATGCTGCTGACTATAGCGGCGGTACAACCGGAGCAAGCTGCAAATCATGTCATAAATCTCCGCAAGGTCCAGAAGCATGCAATACATGCCACGGAAATTTTTCAGATACCACAGGAACTTATATTGCCCCGCCAAGAGATTTGAATGGCGATACAGCTACAACAGCGATTGGAGTTGGCGCTCATTTTAATCATTTATATGGAAATTCAATAAGCACTGTCAATTGTTCAAATTGCCACGTTGTACCCCAATCGGTTTATTCGTCTGGGCATATAAATCCGGGACAACCTGCTCAAGTAAACTTAACGGGCTTAGCTTCTACAAACGCAGCGTCGAATGCTTCTTATGATTATAACGCCGCCTCTTGCTCAAACACATACTGTCACGGCAACTTTGTGTTCTCGGTAGACTCTGCTCTTCCGGGTGATCAATTTGCTTTCGCTGACAGTCAAATGGTCGGTAATAATAAAACAGTAACTTGGAATAAAGTTGATGGAACTCAAGCTGCTTGCGGATCCTGCCATGATCTGCCTCCTAAGGGACATATTGGCTATCAGCAATTCCCAATCACTTCATGCGTTGCATGCCACGAAGGCGTTGTTGATGATCAAGGAAATATCATTGACAAGACTAAGCATATAAATGGGAAAGTTAATGTAAGAGGAAATTAATTTCAGAAACAGAGGAATGCAAAAAAGCCGTCAATAAAATGACGGCTTTTTTTATAGAAAATTTTTAGGTTTAATAAATAGTTTAACTATTTATTTTGCTCCTTTTTAATAGTGGAAATTCCGAATGGTAAATATGCAGGACAAACCTGAATCATTGCTGTAACCAATGGGATGACAGCTAATAGTCCCCACCATGATTGATAAAAGATCCCCAGAACGGCTATTACAATACCGAGGATAACCCTAAACCGTCGATCGGTATTACCAATGTTTTTTTTCATTTTTCAGTATCTCCTTAAATTGTTTATGTAATATAATAACTTTTGGGCACTTCTAAAAACTTCAATATTCTTTGCGTTCTCTGCTTTAAATTCTTATAAAAGATAATTTTTAGAAGTACCCTTTTAAAAGACTCAGCTATTTGATACATTCTTAAAAAGAAAGGTTCTTTATTCTTTCAAAGTACTATAATCTTTTCGGAAAATTAATAGTAAAATTAATTAGTATTAAATGATTTCATTTCCGAGTTAGCATAATAAATAAAATAAGATCAAGCGCTTTTGTTTCTCTGAAATGAGAAGGTTTTCAAATTAGGTATCTTAATAATGATAAATCAAAATATTTTTTACATTCTAAGTTGTTTCACTATTAGCACTAATTTCCTTTTTCCGTTTGGCATATATATTGTTTTTAGTTAGCCGATTTTATTTAACAAATTAGTTTTGTAAATCTTTTCTTGACATTAGAGAACTGTTGTTTTAACTTTTAATAATAAATTATTGGAAAAATGTTAATAGAATTTGGAAAAGTATTTGTTTTTTTATTGATTGCAATTGTTTTTGTTATTATTGCATTAATAGCAGCAAAATTAATTAGACCTGCACGACCAACTCACGAGAAAATGCTAACTTATGAATGCGGAGAAAATCCAATCGGCACTCCGTGGGTTAAATTTAATATAAGATTTTACGTAGTAGCACTTATCTTTTTAATTTTTGATGTTGAAGTTGTCCTTTTAATTCCATGGGCTTTAGTATATAAAGGATTTGGTCTTGGTGGATTTTTAGTCGGAGCAATTTTTCTCTTTATGCTTGGTTTAGGTATGGCCTACGAATGGCGCAAAGGTGACCTTGAATGGGTAAAACCTAAAGTAATTCTTCCTACCTTAAAAAATGTACAAATTGATATTAAGGAAGATGAAGCCGCATAATTTTTTACGGTAATTTATTAATAATTGATTACGAATTAGTTAGATAGATATTTATGAGTAGTTTATTAGACAAACAATTTAATGATGAAAATATCGTCATAACAAAAGTAGATGATCTGCTAAATTGGGCGCGGTTATCATCTCTATGGCAAGTAAGCTTTGGACTTGCATGCTGTGCAATTGAGATGATGGCTACTTCTGCTTCTCATTATGATTTTGACAGATTCGGCGTTATTCCACGCCCTTCTCCCCGCCAGTCTGACGTAATTATTATTTCCGGAACTGTTACTCTTAAAATGGCTACCCGGATAAAAAGATTATATGAACAAATGCCGGACCCTAAATATGTTATTTCTATGGGAAGCTGTTCAAACTGTGGCGGCCCTTACTGGGAACACGGTTACCATGTTTTAAAAGGAGTGGATAGAGTTATTCCGGTAGATGTTTACGTTCCAGGCTGCCCGCCCCGCCCCGAAGCTTTATTGGAAGGTCTGCTAAAGCTTCAAGAGAAAATTAGAAATGAATCTCTGGTAAAGAAAAGCTGATGAAGACTACTGAAGAAATTTTTACAATACTTAAAAATAATTTCGGGGATGCAATGCTTGAACTGGTTACGTCCCAACCGGTTGAACATTTCATTAAAGTTAATCCAATTGAAATTAATAAGGTTTGTCTCTTTCTAAGAGAAAATGAAGAATTATTGTTCGATAGTTTGATGAATTTATCCGGAGTCGATGACGCCAATGGGAAAAAATCTGCTGATACGGACGGTACTCAAATTATTTCAGGCGGTACATTAAGTGTTTTTTATCATTTAGAATCTACCAAGCTTCATCATAAAATAACATTGAAAGTTTCTACAGAACGCGAAAAACCGGAAGTAGCATCAGTTGAAAGTACTTGGCGTCATGCTGATTGGCACGAACGTGAAGCTTATGACCTTCTGGGAATTATTTTCCTGAATCATCCTGACTTAAGAAGAATTTTAATGCCTTATGATTGGGAAGCCGGCTATCCATTGAGAAAAGATTATAAGAACCCGGAATTTTATCTGGGAATGAAAGTTCCATATTAAATTTTGTATTTGTCGGAGATCTAAACCTTAGATTTTTTTTATTATCTGTTTTTTGTTAACTAGAATTTAAAACATAATGTCTATAACAATAGAAAAAAACAAATTAGAGCATAAGACCGGATTTAGAACCGAAGAAATGGTTCTTAATATGGGACCACAACATCCGTCAACACACGGTGTGCTCAGGCTTGAATTGGAACTGGAAGGGGAAATTATAACTAATGCTATCCCCCACATCGGTTACCTGCATCGCTGCTTTGAAAAACACGCAGAAGCGATGAACTATTCTCAAGTTATTCCGTACACAGACAGGATGGATTATCTTGCTTCGATGTACAATGAATTTGGTTATGCTATTGCGGTTGAAAAACTTCTTGGAATTCAAGTCCCAGAGCGGGTTGAATATATCAGAGTTATTATGGGCGAGCTTCAAAGAATTGCTTCGCATCTTGTTGCTTTAGGAACTTACGCTGTTGATATCGGCGCCTTCACCCCCTTCCTTTTTTGCTTTAGAGACCGTGAAAAAATCTTAAGCCTTTTTGAACAGACTTGCGGCGCGCGGCTTCTTTATAATTATATCTGGGTCGGAGGGCTTTCTCATGATCTACATCCAGATTTCGTAAATCAAACTAATGAATTTATAAAATATTTTCGCCCTAAGATTAAAGAATTAAATGATCTTCTTACAAAGAATAAAATATTTATAGACCGTACTGCCAATGTAGGTGTTTTGCCCTTAGATGTAGCAATTAATTATGGAATAAGTGGACCAAACTTAAGAGGAAGTGGCTTCAAATGGGATATTAGAAAAAACGACTCCTATTCTGTCTACAACAAATTTGATTTTGATATTCCGGTTGGCGAAGGCTTAATGGGAAAGGTCGGCGATTGCTGGGATCGATACTATGTAAGAATTTTGGAAATGGAAGAAAGCCTTAAAATAATTGAACAAGCTGTTAATAATCTTCCCGAAGGTGATGTTGCCTCAGCTATTCCTAAAAGAATTAAGCCGCCTGTCGGTCAGGTATATTCCCGGGTTGAAAATCCCCGCGGTGAGTTAGGTTATTTTATTATTAGCGACGGTTCTATAAATCCTTTTAGAGTAAAGGTGAAAGGTCCTTCTTTTGTCCATCTCGGAGTTTTGAATGAAATTTTGAAAGGTCACATGATTGCCGATGTAATTGCAATTCTTGGAAGCATCGATATCGTTTTAGGAGAAGTTGACAGATGATTTACGATTTCTTTTTCAAATTGACAGGCAGTAATTTTCTGGCAGACTTAATCCAAAGCCTTCTACCTCTGTTTATTTTTATCCTTCCCTTTGCACTATTTGCGGTATTGTTTGAAAGAAAAGTATCTGCTCACATGCAAGACCGCTTAGGTCCTATGCGTGTGGGATACCATGGAATTTTACAGACCATTGCCGATATATTAAAATTAATTCAAAAGGAAGATATAATTCCGACTTTAGCTGACAAACCACTGTTTAATATTGCTCCGGTGTTAGTATTTGCAGGAAGTTACGTAGCTTTTGCAGCCATTCCATTTTCCAGCGCTTTTATTGGCTCTAATATAGACCTTGGTGTAATTTTTATTATTGCTGCTTCAGGTTTCGTTGTTGCAGGTATATTAATGGCTGGATGGTCTTCAAATAACAAATATTCATTACTGGGCGCTATGCGTTCCGCTGCACAAATAATTAGTTATGAAATTCCTACTGTCCTTGTCGTCCTCTCGATAATTATGATTACCGGAACTACAAATCTCCTAACTTTAAGCGAAATGCAAACCGGTCATTTTTGGAATTGGATGATATTTGGTGGTCCGCAGATGGGATTGGCAAAGTTTATTTTCATACCCATCATGATTATCAATTTTGTTATTATTTATATAAGCACTCTTGCCGAAGTAAACCGCACTCCGTTTGATATCCCTGAAGCGGAATCGGAACTTGTCTCCGGTTACCATACTGAATATTCAGGAATGAAATTTGCTATGTTTTTCCTCTCGGAGTACGCTAATATGTTTGCTGTCTCGGCAATTGTTACGGCTCTATTCTTGGGCGGATATCAATCACCAATAGGATATCTTGGGAATCTCTTCGGCGCTCATTGGTTAGTTCCCATTGAACAATTCTTCTGGTTCACTGCTAAGGGAATTTTCTTTGTGTTTGTTCAA
>JAJYCM010000239.1 GCA_021778375.1 Bacteroidota bacterium | reverse complement strand
CTAAAATTCTTGACGGTGTATTAATAGCAGGGATGAACTCTATAGCTGAATATTCGAAAGCCAAAAATATTTTTGCATCAAACGGAGCAGTTAGTATTGCACAATTTGATGCAACTTTAAAGATTCTTGAGAACTTTAACAAAGATGTCCATACAAAAATAGTTTTGATTCATCATCACTTCAGCAAGATTAAGTTAAAGAACAGCGGTTCATTCGGAGGATTCTGGCAAAATATTGAAATGCAAACAATGAAATTGAGAAAGAAAAAAAGACTCCTAAACTTGTTCAATCAATATGACATCAATTTAGTGCTGCACGGACATTATCATGAGACAAAAGGATACCATCGCAATGGAATAAGATTCTTAAATGCAGGGGGAAGTTTTAAAAATCAATATCATAATGAACTTTTCATAAATTTTATAGATGTTGATCCGTCCATAATAAATATTAACACTCACAATTTACCTTCGCCAAGAGAAGGTTTTGAAATAGGGGACTTATTTTCCGGTGGCAATAATTCGCTTGAAAAGAAATTCGCATTAGCTGAAATTATTAATAATTAAAGATATGTGGAAACAGTTATTCGGAGTAGTGGGGTGATGGGGTGATGGAGTGATGGAGTATTGGAAAGATGGAGTGATGGAATAATGAAACAATCCGGAGAAATTATGTTAAAATCGATTGAGAATGTTATTTCTTCAAAAATTAAAATAGCCTATTTTGCCGGCTCAATGCGCCCAGGGATTGACGGTGTTACGAGAGTATTATACAGATTAATTGAAGAATTGAATACCCGGCAAATCGAAAACATATTCATCTCCCCTATTATTCCTAAAGTAGAAGAACAACCAACCTTGATGTATAAAGTCCCTTCAGTTACAGTTCCGTTTTACAAAGAATACCGCCTTCCCTATTTCGGGCAAAAGAAGTTTGAAAATAAATTACTTGAATTCAGTCCGGATATTATTCATATAAATAGCCCTTGTCCTTTAGGATATGCAGCATTAAAATTTGGACTGAGACATAAAATTCCTGTTGTAGCGACATACCATACTCACTTTGCAAGTTATGCAAAGTACTATAAAGTAAAATCGCTTGAGTCTTTTAGCTGGAATTATTTCCGAAGCATCTACAATCGATGTGAAACAGTTTATGTCCCCTCAATACCGATTTTGAATGAACTTCGCAGTCACAGTTTGACAACAACCGAGTTTCTTCCTCATGGTGTGGACACGCAAATTTTTAATCCACGATATAAGTCATCCAAATGGAAAAAAGATCTTAATATTGAAGGAAAAACAGCTTTACTTTTTGCGGGTCGACTTGTTTGGGAAAAAGATTTAAAGACATTTGTTGAAGTTTATAATATCCTTTCGGCAAAAAGAAAAGACATAGCTTTTATATTAGCCGGTGACGGACCAATACGCGAAGACTTAGAGAAATCAATGCCCAAAGCAATATTTCTCGGCTATCAAACCGGAAGAGAACTTGCTACAACGTATTCTTCCTCCGATATTTTTGTTTTCCCATCGACTACTGAAACTTTTGGAAACGTTGTAGTCGAGGCAATGGCTTCAGGCTTACCTCCAATCTGCGTTAGAGAAGGGGGCGCATATGGAATCGTTAAAGACAATATAACGGGTTTAATTGCAGAACCAAGAAATGCTGCAGATATTTCAAATAAAATTGAAATGCTTCTTAATCAACCCGGATTAAGAGATCAGATATCACGTCAGGCATTTCAGTATGCTCAAACACAATCATGGGAAAATGTTTTTGAAAAACTTTTCAGGAGCTACGAAGAAGTAATTCGCAATTATAAAATTAGGGGATTATATAAAGAGAAAAAGGTTGCATAATCAAGATATTTCCAACAGGTAAATCAAAAATAATGTTGAATTATGAATTTTGAATTTTGAATAAAACGAAATGAAATTTATCATAAAAAATATCTTGACATAAAAAACAAAGATTTGAAAGGCAATACTATAGTACTTAATTTTTAGTAAATTTGTTTAATAAAACAATTTTAATCTATAAATGCTTTACATTTTATCTGCAGCAGTGGGATATATTTTAGGATCATTTCCTTCTGCTTATATATTTTTGAAGAGAGCTAAGAGTATTGACATTACAAAGACGGGTACGGGAAACGTCGGGGCTATGAATGCTTTTGAGATTACTAATTCAAAGTCTCTCGGTTTATTTATTTTTTTGGTAGATGCTTTAAAGGGATTATTAAGCGTGTATTTAATGATCTTAATTTTTCATTTAAATTTTATATTACCTTCAATAGCACTTTTATTTGCGGTGGTAGGACATTGCTATAGTCCATGGATTTCTTTCAAAGGCGGAAGAGGTTTGGCAACAGCGACGGGCGGACTTCTTTTACTCTCCCCTTTATTAGTTTTTCTATGGATTTCAATCTGGGGTATATCTTATTTGGTTAAACGTGAGATTATTATTTCAAATGTACTTGCAACTGTCTTTTCGCTGATACTTATTTTTTCATTTTCAAGTTTCTTTTTTAGATTTACATTTCCAAGACCGGATTCATTACAGACCTTTAATATGTTTGCCTCTTCAATCTTATTAATTATTATGATAAAACATTTTGAGCCATTGCAAAGTCTAATCACTCAAAATAAAGTATATTCTACAAAAGACTGATTTCAAAAGGAAGAAAAATGATTAAAAATAAAAATCTTATTATTCTTGTAACAGGTTTTACTATTCTTGCAAGTCCGATCAAATTTAAGGCACAAACAAAAACACCCCTCTATTATGAAGCAAGCAGAAATGCTTCGTTAGTATCTTACAATAGCAACAGTATTGACAGCTCTAGAAAGACGGCAATTACAGAAACCGTTCAGAAAGTTAGTCCCGCCGTAGTTGGAATAAATGTTACCGAAATACAACAATACTCATCCCCCTTCAGTAATTTTTTCAATGATCCATTTTTTCAACAATTTTTTGGTAATCAAGGTACATACAATCAAAAAGTAAAAGAGCTTGGTTCAGGTTTTCTAATTTCACCGGACGGATATATTGTCACTAACGACCATGTAGCTGGAAATGCTTCAGAAATTACAGTTACCTTGACAAACGGCAAAGAATATAAAGCAAAGCTAATAGGAACAGACCATGCTACAGATATATGCCTTCTTAAAATTGAAGGACATAATCTTCCTTATGTTACACTAGGAAATTCAGATGGAGTAATGATCGGAGAATGGGTTATTGCTTTCGGAAATCCCTTCGGGCTTTTTAATGTAAATGACAAACCTACAGTTACGGTAGGTGTCATTAGCTCAACCGGAATGAATTTGGAACCGATAAATAATCGTTATTATTTAAATATGCTTCAAACGGATGCGGCTATAAACGGCGGTAATAGCGGTGGACCTCTTGCTAATAGTCTCGGTGAAGTTATAGGTATGAATACTCTAATTTATACTGCTGATGGTGTTCAAGGCAATATTGGACTAGGTTTTGCTATCCCAATCAATAGAATTAAAAAAGTAATTACAGAGTTAAAGGAGTACGGCAAGATTGATAGAAACTTTAACATAGGATTAAAGATTCAAACGGTTGACGAAGGCATAGCAAAATATTATAAACTACCTTCGGTAAGAGGCGTAATTGTAACTGAAGTTATTCCAAATTCGCCGGCAAGTATTGCGGGAATAAAATCCGGGGATATAATTCTTCAAGTAAACGATTACAAAATAATTGATGATCAAACATTGGTCGGTGTATTCAAACAATTTAGAAGCGGTCAAACAATTACGTTAAAATTACTTCGGGAAAACAAAGAAATTACCAAACAAATGAATCTGGAGAAAACCATTAATGATTGAGAGATACACACTTCCGGCGATGGGGAAAATTTGGCAGGACGAATTTAAGTATCGCACCTGGCTTCAAATTGAAATACTTGCTTGCGAAGCAAGAAGCGAGCTTGGTGAAATACCAAGAGCCGATGTTGAAGTGATAAAACAAAAAGCAAATTTCGACATTAAAAAAGTTCTTGAAATAGAAGAAAAAACAAAACACGATGTAATTGCATTTTTAACTAACGTTGCAGAGTATGTCGGCCCTGAATCGCGTCACATCCATTACGGAATGACCTCGTCCGATATTTTAGACACTACATTGTCACTTCAAATGAAGGCTGCTGGTGAGCTATTGTTAAAAAGGCTTAATGATTTGAAAGCCGCATTAAAAGAAAAAGCTATCGAACATAAAAATACAATATGCGTAGGGCGCTCACACGGTATACATGCCGAGCCGACAACCATGGGCTTAAAGTTTGCACTTTGGTTTGAAGAAGCCAAGAGAAATATTAAGAGATTAGAGAATGCAATTGATACTATTAGTGTAGGACAAATTTCAGGAGCAGTAGGAACATTTGAGCATTTATCGCCAAAGGTGGAAGAATATGTTTGTAATAAGTTAGGGTTAAAACCCGCACCTGTTTCGACTCAAA
>JAJYCM010000238.1 GCA_021778375.1 Bacteroidota bacterium | reverse complement strand
AACCTTTTCCGGTTCATTCATTACGCTAAAGCCTGCAACCATCGCATCCCCTGAAGTAGGTTCGATTATTCCGCAGAGCATTCTAATTGCAGTTGATTTACCTGCACCGTTAGCTCCAAGGAATCCGAATATCTCCCCTTCCTTCACATTAAATGAAATACCGTTAACAGCAGTAAAGCTGCCGAATTTTTTCGTTAAATTATTTACTTCGATTGAGTACAATTATATCTCCAAGATATTAAAAAACAAGAAGACAGAAGTCAGAAAACAGAAGTCAGAAGACAGGAGTCAGGAGATAGAAGCCAGAATAGCTTTTGAATATGCGTCTAAGAGTTTACTGATTTCTTCTGCTGAGTTTATTAAGTTAATATCATTTACATATCCTAAATCTTTTGATAACATTAAATAATATTTACATTCTTCTAATGAACCTTCCGAAATATTAAAAAATCTCACTTTATCGTTTTTTCCCCTCTTTCTATATCCTTCTGCAATATTTGCAGGAATTGAAACCGCGGCTCTTCTAAATTGCGAAGTTAGACCGAATAATTCTTCTTTAGGAAAACCTTTAGTCAATTTATAAACATCTAATACAAATTGATGAGCCTTTTGCCATACTATCAACTCTGTAAATTGTTTAGATTTTTGCATCCTATTTCCTATTTAATTTTATTCTTACTACTGGCTACTGTCTTGTTACTCCTGCTTTAATAAATCTTCTTCCCCACAGATTTATCAAGCTGCACCTTTGCCAGCTCATACTCAGTGAGGGAGTTGTTATAATTAGTTTTTGCCTGAAGCAATGAGGTTTCCGCGTCTATTAGATCGGCGCTTGAGGCGACTTGAGTATTATATTTTTCCTGGGTAATTCGATAATTTTCCTCAGCCTGTTTAACACCCAGCTTACTCACCTTAACCTTGTCAAAAGACCTTTTGAATATTAAATAATCCTGATACACTTCAATATTTATAGCATCTTTCAACTGGGCAATAGAAGTTTCGGTTTGAACTTTATTTTGCTCAGCAACTGTTGCTTGTGACCCAGTGTAACCCCAATTCCATAAGCTCCATGACAGGGTAACTCCTATATCCCAGGTATTCTTGTATTGATCAATAGCGGGGATGAATCTCTGGTTTGGTTTGTTGTACATATAATCTCCGTTTAAATAAACCGCTGGATACCAGCCCGATTCAGCAACTTTAAGCATATCTACACTAGCATTTAATTTAAATTCCATCGACTTGAGTTCATTACGATTTGTGTTAGCCTCTGATATAAGATTTTGAAAGTTTAGTTCCGTCGGTTCAACTTTTATCTCTTCCGGATCAATTTGAGTCCGTGCTTCAAGTGGCAATCCAATAGCCAAATTAAAAGATGCTCTTGCAATATCAAGCTGATTTTCAGCATCAATTTTTTGAAGTTTAACAGAAGAATATTGTACTTCAAGTTTTAAGAGATCATTTTTAGTGGCTACTCCATTTGCTAAAAAGTTTTTAGTATCATCAAGATGCTGCTTAATTTGAGATAAGTTTTCATTTAGGACATTTACATTAAGCTGCGCCCGGTAGTAATTCCAAAATCCATTTTGGATTTTCCAGGCTACTTCATTCATATCTTTTGAATAATCTGTTTTTGACGCTTCATAGTTTAATTTTGCCGCACTTTTGAGAGACAATAATCTGAATCCCGTAAAAAGAGGCTGCTGTAATGAAAGTCTGAAATTGTAATTATCAAGAATCGTTGGAGATATAACAATCGGCTGCGGCAAGAAGGGTAATGAAACTTCAAATGGAGGGACATTACTAAGCCGGGTGTAATTTGCAGTAAACGATAATTGCGGAAGCATCTGTGAACTTGCGGCTGTTACTTGAGCATCCGATGATACGAGCTTTGCCTTTGAAATTATTAAATCTTTGCTGTTCTTAATTCCGATTTCCAAGCTTTGTTTTAATGTTAACTTTGCATCCTGTGCGAATAAGCCAACTGACGCAATACAGAAAACTAATAATATCTTTTTCATACTATTCCTTATAGTTCTTATGCAACTTTTTGTATAAATTTTATTCTAATGGCTTTGACTATCACATTTGACTCATATCTTGAATTATTGTTTATTTTCAGAAATCAAATGGATGAAAACATTTTCAAGCGAAGTAGGGATGACCCTATGGTCTGCTAATTGTACTCCGGCTTCAACCAGAATTTTTTCTATTACAGTAAAATCCTTTTCATAATTATTTACAGCAACATTTATCCTATCGCCGAACATCTGGGTTTCAAAATTGCTTTTCTCTTTAATAACTTTATATGCAAGCAGTATAGGCGAGCATACAATTTCAATGATTTGTTTGTCCAAAGATTCTTTGATACTCTTGGGAGTTGCGAAACTAATAACTTCGCCGTTATTTAAGAGCGCTACCCTGTTGCATCGTTCGGCTTCGTCAAGGTACGGAGTAGACATAAATATTGTTATACCATCCTTAATTAAATTAGAAAGTATTTTCCAGAAATCGCGCCTTGAAACCGGGTCAACGCCGGTAGTCGGTTCGTCAAGAAAAATAATTTTCGGTTTATGAATCAAAGTGCATGCAAGCGCAAGCTTTTGTTTCATGCCGCCGGAAAGATTATCTGCTAATCTTTTTCTAAATTCGGTTAATCGAGTATATTCAAGGAGTTCATTTCTTCTTTGTTGATAATTTTTCACCCCGTGGATAGAGGCAAAGAATTCGATATTTTCGTCAATGGTTAAATCGCCGTAAAGGCTAAATTTTTGTGAAAGATAACCGATATTTTTTTGAACTTGACTTTTCTGTTTGACTAAATCCATTCCAAATATTTCAGCAGAACCCTCCGTAGGGACAAGCAGTCCGCAAAGCAATCTTATAGTAGTGGTCTTCCCTGCCCCGTCGGGACCGACCAAACCGAACATCTCTCCGCGCTTAACATCAAAGCTGATTCCTTTTAAGGCTTGAACATCGCCATAATTCTTTTTGATATTAACTAAATTTATAGCTAACTGGTTATTAAGTTCATCAGTCATTGTAAAATCCCGGATAATATATCATAGCTCTTAAACTTTAGACATTAATTAGTAAAAACAATGGCGTCTGCAGGCATTCCATCTTTAAGCTCGAAATCCGGATTCGGCACATGAACCTTAACTTTGAAAACAAGCTTAGTCCTTTCATCTTTTGTCTGAATATTCTTTGGAGTAAACTCCGCTTCGGGAGAAATATAAATCACTTTACCGTGATAAATTTTATTTTTGAAAGCATCTATCGATACATCTGCATTTTGTCCGAGCTTAACACTACCCAATTCCTCTTCGGAAACATAAATATCAAGGTCGACATAGCTTAAATTTGAAAGCATCACCAAAGATGAAAGTGGGACAACGCTTTCCCCAGCTTCAATAAATTTCTTAACAACAAATCCACTGATCGGAGCAATTACATAGGAATCGCTAATATACTTTTTCAATAAGTCGACCGATGCCTTCTGCCTATCTAGATTTGCTTCAGCCTGTTTGATATCGTCCGGGCGGTAAAAGTTTTTCATCTTCTTCAAGTTTTCTTTTGCAGAATTATATTGTGCAGAAGCTATATCATACCTGCTGATTATATTATCGAATTGTTGCTGCGTAATCGATTTAGATTGGAAGAGCTTTTCGTTTCTTTCTCTATCCTGTTTGGCAAGGTCATAATTGGCTTTAGCTTGTTTTACGGCGTCTTCTGCCTGTTTAATATCTTCAGAGCGAGCGCCTTCCTTCATCAATTGCAATTGAGCCGCAGCTTGTTGTTCGCCTGCGATAGCTTGTTGAAGCTGAATTGAAAGATTATCATGATCTATAGTCATCAAGGTATCTTCAGCTTTCACTAAATCACCTTCTTGAAAATTCAGCTTTAACACTTGTCCCGAGACTTTTGAACTTACCGTAACATTAGTAGCTTCAATTGTCCCGGAGGCTTCAATTTTATTACGATTATTACTTCCGCCGCAGCCCCACAACAAGCTGACTATAAGGACGGTAATAACTGAAAATACTTTTTTCATTTGTTCGCTCCGTTATTTTTAAGTTTGCTAAAATTCTTTTTACCTTTTTCTGTCAATATTCCATTTAGAAATATGGATATTGTTGTTTCCAAAGCTTCGCTGATAGTAATTTTATTACTTATTACAAATTCAGGATTTGCTACTCCTCTTAAAGACGATATAAAAGAGGTTATCATTATATCCGTATTTATATTACGGATATAGCCTTCTTTCTTTCCTTGCTTAATGATTTTTGTGAATCCCTTGATCATCATCTTTGTTCTAAATTCGTCAATCTCTTTCCATAATTCGGGTGCGTAGTCGTGAAGATCAGAAATCATTTTGTCGCTTACACGAGTTACAATTGCTCCTATTGTTTTTGTAATACTAAAAAGTTGATCAACTGCGTTACTTTGACTTTTAACGGATTCTACAACGGCATCGTGGTTGGTTTTTAGAAAGAATTGCGTCACTTCTTTCAGCAAATCCTCTTTTGTAGAAAAGT
>JAJYCM010000237.1 GCA_021778375.1 Bacteroidota bacterium | reverse complement strand
ATATTGCCTCCCATGAAATTAGAAACAAAATTATTTAATAAACTGACATGAAAACTCCGTTAATAAGAAATGGCTTTCCTATTACCGGCTGCAATCCGCAGATGCAAAGACATTCTGTAAAAATTGTTATAAATTACTAATTAAGATTTAGAGTTCAAATAATCAACAGCAAAAAGAAATTGTAAGGTTAAAAACAAAAAAACCTTGAAAACTGATAATTTCTTCAGTAGTCAAGGCTTCTAAATGTAGAGCGGAGAGGCCGGGATTCGAACCCGGGGTACAGTTTAACCCGTACGACGGTTTAGCAAACCGTTGGTTTCAGCCACTCACCCACCTCTCCGTGTTGAGATTTTTTTGCTAAGCAAAGATAGTATTTTCATCCTAATATTAAAAATTACTTCGTCGGAAATTTTAATTTAGTGTTTGCCAGGCTCAATAAATAAGTCATCTCACACAAAAATTGTGATAGAAATGCTGCGTTCTTCAGAAGG
This sequence comes from Bacteroidota bacterium, assembly GCA_021778375.1. Lineage (GTDB taxonomy): Bacteria > Bacteroidota > Ignavibacteria > Ignavibacteriales > Ignavibacteriaceae > FEN-1297. The sequence goes on along the minus strand of JAJYCM010000237.1, from coordinate 4,084 downwards.
ATGGGTAAACAAAATGGAAAATTATAGTATTAACTTCAAAAATTTGTTCATTATGGGCTAAAGCCCAATTATTTGGTTATATCTTGCCCCCAGCATAAATGTTAAGTCAACTAAATATTAAAACAAATAGTTATCATTTGTATGAAAATCATTAAAAGGCATAATAGTAGCCCACTTATTTATGTATCGCCCCTCTTGGGGCTCTTAGGTATTTTTTGGGGATAATTATTTCTACTAATGTGTCGCCCCTCTGGGGCTTTTAGATATAATCATAGCGCGGCAAGCTTGCCTACCGGCAGGTTTTGAATGAAACGCAATGAAATTTATTATAAAAATATTCCGCCCCGGCGGACAGGCTTGACATAAAAAACAAAGATTAAAACGGTAATTTCTATAACTTATGATGCAATTTGATAATCACAATTCAAGACGCGAAATACAAAATTGCAAAACATGAATATGCTCTCATAATTGTTGATCCCCGCAAGCGTAGCAGACTACCCAAAACGAGCAGAACCGCAGAGCGGAGACATATTTTAGAAAAAGATAAAAAAAGAATATAGCTCCAGAGGAGCCACATATTATTAATTTATAGAAGAACATTATCAAAAGAATGTAGTTGGTCTTTGTATCGCAATTGTGTGGCTCTTAGATTCTTGCTGAGCCAAATGCGTATGGACGAAATATGATGGATTATTCTGTTGTGAATTATATAAATAATAATCCCGCATAATTTCACAGGTTATTATAAATTCCAAAATTATTTTGGACAGCAGTGTCCTAAGGTTGCGTAACGTGAGTTACTGGAAGAAAAAATTGCTTGTAACTGCCTTATAAATTAAATTTGTTTTTAAAATTATCAATTAGAGGTTTTAATGCACAAGTTTTCGGGTGTCGATTATTATAACATCGATTCTTTGTTATCGGAAGATGAATTGATGATAAGAGATACCGTAAGAGATTTTGTGTCTGCTGAAATTATCCCGGTAATCGAAAAGCATAATCGTGAAGGATCTTTCCCAATTCAGGTTGTTAGCAAGATGGGGGAGTTGGGGTTGTTCGGAACTACTCTTCCTCAAAAATATAATTGTGCAGAATTAAATAATGTATCATACGGTTTGGTGTTACAGGAACTGGAAAGAGGGGACAGCGGTATTAGAAGTTTTGTCTCTGTACAAAGCTCTTTGGTGATGTATCCTATTTTTACTTTTGGAAGTGAAGAACAAAAAGATTTTTGGCTTCCAAGATTGGCTACCGGAGAAAAAATCGGATGTTTTGGATTGACGGAGCCTGACTTTGGCTCTAATCCCGGCGGAATGATTACTAAAGCTCAAAAGGTCGATGGCGGATATCTTCTTAACGGTGCTAAAATGTGGATAACAAACGGAACTATTGCTGACGTTGCCGTTGTCTGGGCAAAATTAGATGGTGTTGTAAAAGGATTTCTTGTCGAAAAAGGTTTTAAGGGTTTCACAGCACCGGAAATGAAAGGCAAGCTTTCTTTGCGTGCATCAGTTACTTCAGAGCTAATTTTTGATAATGTATTTATTCCGGATAAAAATCTTATTCCTAAAACAACGGGGTTAAAAAATGCTTTGATGTGTTTAAACCAGGCAAGATTCGGAATTGCTTGGGGCGTTGTAGGCGCCATGATGGCGTGTTATGATTCGGCATTAAATTATTCTAAATCGAGAATACAATTCAGCAAGCCAATAGCCGCTTATCAGATGACTCAAGAAAAATTAGTTTTTATGTTAACAGAAATTACAAAAGCGCAACTATTAAATTATCAGATGGGAAGATTGAAAGATAAAGGAATTTTGAAACATACGCAGGTTTCGATGGCTAAAAGAAATAACTGCGAAAAAGCATTAGAAATAGCTCATATTGCGCGCGAGATATTAGGCGCAAACGGAATTATAGACGAATATCCCGTAATGCGTCATGCTGCGAATCTTGAAGCGGTGAAGACTTATGAAGGAACTCACGAAATGCACACTCTAATAATCGGTGAGGATATTACGGGATTTGCTGCATTTGATTAAAGTAATTATTAACAATTGGAATTAAGATGAAAGATAGATTCATTATTCGCGAAGGTATAACTTTTGACGATGTACTTTTGGAGCCCGCAAAATCTAATGTACTGCCGAGAGATGTTAAAACATCAACTTTTTTAACTCCAGATATAAAGTTAAATATACCGATAATCTCCGCTGCAATGGATACCGTTACTGAATCAGCGATGGCAATCGCAATGGCGAGGGAAGGAGGAATTGGTATTCTCCATAAAAATATGTCGATCGAAGAACAATGTATTGAAGTTGATAAGGTGAAGCGTTCCGAAAGCGGTATGATAATGCATCCCGTAACGCTTACCATAGACAAAAATATCGGCGATGCACTTGAATTGATGAAAAAATATAGTATTTCCGGTATCCCCGTGATAGATAATAACGGAAAGCTAGTTGGAATTATCACTAATCGTGATTTAAGATTTGAGCCAAACAAGAAGCAAAAAGTTAAAGACTTGATGACGAGGGAAAATCTAATTACCGCTCCATTGCATACTGATTTGGACATGGCTGAAAAGATACTTCAGAAACACAAGATCGAAAAACTTCCAGTAGTTGATAGTAAAGGGATATTAAAGGGTTTAATCACCTTTAAGGATATTCAAAAGAAGAAGAAACATCCTTATGCATGTAAAGATGAGCATGGGAGATTAAGAGTCGGTGCTGCCGTTGGTATTACGTCTGATACTATGGATAGAATTGACGCTTTAGCAAAAGCCGGAGTAGACGCTATTATTATTGATACAGCTCACGGTCACTCCATGGGTGTTTTGAAAACGATTAAAGAAGCGAGGAAAAAGTTTAAATATGAGCAAATAATTGCTGGTAATATAGGGACTTACCAAGCTGCTCTTGATCTGTTGGATTGTGGTGTTGATGCAGTAAAGGTAGGTATAGGCCCGGGCTCTATTTGTACCACTCGAATTGTAGCAGGGATAGGGGTTCCGCAAATTACTGCTATTTCAGATGTTTACCGAGCTGTCAAAAATAAGGGAATTCCTTTAATCGCAGACGGAGGTATAAAACAAACCGGCGATGTGGCAAAAGCAATTGCTGCCGGAGCGGATTCAGTAATGATCGGTGGTTTGTTTGCCGGCGTAGAAGAAAGCCCTGGAGAAACAATTTTATATGAAGGAAGAAGTTTTAAACTCTACCGGGGTATGGGTTCTCTTTCTGCTATGAAAAAGGGAAGCAAAGACAGATATTTTCAGGATACAGAGGATGATATATCAAAGTTAGTTCCTGAAGGGGTCGAAGGACGAGTTCCATTTAAAGGACAATTATCAAATACTATTTATCAATTAATTGGCGGTCTCCGTGCAGCAATGGGTTACTGCGGAGTAAAGAATATTAAGGAGTTAAAAACAAAATCAAAATTTATAAGGATAACTTTAGCCGGTTTAAGAGAAAGCCATCCTCATGATGTCATAATTACCAAAGAATCGCCTAACTATCATTCCTAATAGTTGAAAAATTATTAAAGTAAAAGATTAGTAGGGGCTTTATATTATTATATAATTTAAGAAAATTAACCATTATGTATAAAGTGTTAGTTATTGCATATTATTTTCCTCCCATGGGGTTAAGCGGAGTTCAGCGGACGCTTAAATTCGTGAAGTATATGAAGAATTATAATTGGGAACCGACGGTTCTTACTTCTGATTCCACAGGTTATTACGCGCATGATCTTTTTTTATTAAAAGAAGCTGAAAAAGCAAATATTAAGATTGTAAGAGTTGCCGGAAAAGGTATAAATGCCAAATTGGCTTCAAAAGGTACAGTGAAAATTCCTCCTGAATTTATTAGAAAATTTTTGAGTAGATTAAGTAGTACTTTCTTCATCCCTGATAATAAAAGGGGGTGGGCAAACGAAGCTTTTCCTGTTGCTGAAAAGCTGTTACAAGAAGAAAAATTTGATTTAATCTTTGTAAGCGCTCCTCCTTTTTCTTCCGTTAATATGGCGGTAAAATTGAATAAGAAATTTAATATACCGTTGATAATTGATTATC
>JAJYCM010000236.1 GCA_021778375.1 Bacteroidota bacterium | reverse complement strand
GGGTTAAAGATAGCGTTGAAAAATACGGAGATCATTTCTTATCTAAGATTTATACTGAATCTGAGCTTGAATATTGCATGAATAAAGCAAGCAAATATCAGCATCTCGCAGCAAGGTTTGCCGCTAAAGAGGCGGTTTATAAAGCACTATCGACAGGTTGGAATAAAGAAATCGGCTGGCACGATATTGAAATTTACAATGAACCAAACGGGATGCCGGTTGCAAAATTAAAAGGCGAATTAGAAACATTCTTATCTAATGGGAAAAATTTGAAAATATCTATGAGCCACTCAAAGGATTATGTAGTTTGCATGGCTATCTTTTATAAGGAAGAAGCCGGTTTAGGATAGTTTAAACATTAAGTATTTTGTGTAAAGAGAAATTATATTTAATATTCTTTAGGCTAAATGAGCATAAAGATTGTGGAACTAATATGTTATAATCATGACGATGAATAAAGGAACTATTCTTATAATAGATGACGAAGAAGATCTTCGCAAGTTACTTACTAAGCTTCTTGCTCTCGAAGGTCATAGAATTCTCGAAGCGGGTGATGTGAAGTCTGCACAAGAAATATTAAACAAAGAAGATCTGCAAGTTGTAATAACCGATGTTAAACTTCCCGATGCATCAGGAATTGACTTAATCCCTAGAATCAAAGCTCTCGATCCATTTACGGAAATTATTGTGCTTACTGCTTACGGCAATATCCATGACGGCGTTAGGGCAATTAAAGAAGGCGCTTTTGATTATATAACAAAAGGAGATGAGGATAATAAAATTGTTCCGATCGTTGAAAGAGCGATGGAAAAAGCTCAGATGCAGCAAAGAATAGAACAGCTCGAAAAGAAAGTCGAAGAGAAATTTAACTTTGAGAATATTACCGGAGATTCTATCATTCTTAAAGAAGCAATCGATATTGCAAAGAAGGTTGCGGAAACTGATGCTGCTGTTCTAATCCAGGGCGAAACCGGCACCGGAAAAGAATTGTTTGCGCAATCGATACACTATTCAAGCAATAGAAAATCTAAACCCTTCGTAGCTATAAATTGCAGCTCATTTACTAAAGAGCTTCTTGAATCTGAATTATTCGGATATAAAGCAGGCGCTTTTACTGGCGCTAATAAAAATAAAAAAGGCCTATTTGAAGAAGCAAATTACGGTACAATGTTTCTTGATGAAATAGGCGAAATAGAAATATCTCTCCAAGCAAAGTTATTGAGGGTGCTTGAAACTAATAGCTTTATTAAATCCGGTGATACTAAGACTACTCACGTCGATGTAAGAATAATTTCGGCATCGAACCGCAATCTTGAAGAAGAAATTGAAAACGGTAACTTTCGACCGGACCTATATTATAGAATAAGCGTAATGAAAATTAATCTTCCTTCTTTAAGGGATCGCAAAGAGGATATCCCCGTTCTTATTCATGAGTTTACTAAATTTTACCGTGAGAAATTAAATAGAAATATTAAAGAAATTGAACCGGGGTTTATTCAAAAACTTGAAGCATATAATTTTCCCGGCAATATTCGTGAGTTAAGAAACCTTGTTGAAAGGGCAGTTATTTTAACATCGGGTTACACCCTTAAAGAGGATGTACTCCCAACTGAACTACTCCTCAATAAACCGGATATATCTGCATCTTCGTCAAAAGAAAATTATCGCCTTGATAACCTTGAAAAAGAGCATATAATTAAAACTCTTAGACTTGTCGACGGCAATAAAACTAAAGCTGCCGAAATGCTTGGTATTGGTTTGACTACTTTATACCGTAAGCTTCAGTCCTACGGTATTGAATAAAGAATTTGATTCAAAAGTTAATTCAAAGAAATACTTCTCATATATCATCAACTGCCGTAGCTATAAAATACATTCCAAGTAAAATCATCTTAGAAAGAATTTCATTATTTAATTCCAAGTCATGAATTTTTACTATACAGCCGGATTTTACAAAGGACGTAATTGAAGTAAATGAAGCTATGACCTTCTTATTCTTATCTTCTGATGCTGTGTCCAGGAATTCCCATTCGTTTTTCCATGAATTCTTACGCCTCCATTTAACTATTTGACCATCTAATAATTTCAATTCACCGGTATTTGTCTTATTTCTATAATATAATTCGGAAAATGATTCAGGTTTCTTAGCCTCTCTTATTAAAAGATGCGGCTTCAATAAACCTTTCTTGTCTAAAAAATATTTATTTCCGCATATATCTCCGTATGCAAATGAATCATGTCTATTTTCCCACCTCAACGAACCAATTTCTTTATTATAGCTGAATAAATTATATACTTTTCTTTGTGAGTAATCTTCTAACCATTTCAATATTGGATATTGGAAAGATATCCTCTCAAAATCAGTTTGTTTATTTAATATTTTCTCGTACCAAAACATATAATGCCCACTACAGCTGAATTAGAAATACTGCAATAAATGCTCAATACTAATGCCAAGTGCTGTGTAAAAAAATATTAAGAATTTTATCTATTATCCTTTTGTTTAATCGTGATTCAAAAAGGATGAAATCTAAAACCATACCGTTTTGGAAATAGTCTTTCCATTTTAGCATATCAATTACTCGCCATAATAATCTAATTGAATTCAATTTTTAATTAACATCTTCAATTATATACTCTTACTTATTGCCTGAAGAAAGATGAATTACTGGCATTTGAATTGACTTCATAGTATTCAAAAAAGGAAAATTAATATGATGGTACTTTATTTGTCATTACTAGGTGCGGTTATGTTTTTCATTTGTTTCAAGTCGATAAACTTCTTTGATAATCTCGGGTAAGGAGAATAAAATGATAATATTATTAATTATAAGTATTGTGGTGTTCGGCTACCTGCTTTATGTGTTGATCAAACCTGAAAAATTTTAGGATAACAAAATGAATAGTGAAATATTAGGTGTTTTAGTCACCCTGGTTTTAATGATCGTGCTTTCCTATCCGCTTGGAAAGTATATTAGCAAAGTACTTAAAGGTGAAAAGGTATGGACTGATTTTCTTTACCCGGTTGAAAACTTCATATATAAAATTTCCGGCATTGATCCCGATAAAGGAATGGACTGGAAAGAAAATATGAAAGCGTTGCTAAAGTTAAACGTATTCTTCTTTATTTGGGCGTTTGTCATTTTTTTAATACAGGACAAGATCCCTTTTTGGAATCCTGCGGGCATAGGTCCTATGGAGCCATCCCTGGCTTTCAATACTGCGGTCAGTTTCATATCTAATACTAATATACAACATTATTCCGGCGAGACAGGGCTTTCTTATTTCTCGCAGCTTCTCGTCGTTTGTTATATGCAATTTGTTAGTGCTGCAACTGGTATTGCGGCGCTCGCATTAGTATTTAAAGGACTTTCTCAAAGAAAAGCTAAAGACTTGGGAAATTTTTATTCTCTTTGGTTAAGAAGTAATACCCGAATTCTTCTTCCATTGGCAATTGTAGTTGCGGTAATATTATTGCTAAACGGAACACCGGCTACTTTTAAAGGTCCTCAGTCAATTAAGACACTTCAAGGTGACACAGTTACGGTTGCACTTGGTCCGGCTGCTCCGGTCGTAGCTATCAAACAGATTGGAACTGACGGCGGAGGATTTTTTGGCCCTAATTCAGCTCATCCCTTTGAAAACCCGAATTATATTACAAACATTGTTGAGTGCTGGGGAATTTTAGCAATCCCAATGGCTTTAGTTTTTGCTTTTGGTTTTTACTTGAACAAAAAGCGACTTGGGATAATGATATTCGCCGTTATGGCAATAATATATCTTTCTTTTACAGCGTTTGCGGTCAAGTTTGAAGTTGATGGAAATCCTTTAATAAAAAAATTGGGAATTGAGCAAACTACTGGTAGTATGGAGGGAAAGGAAGTGCGCTTTGGTCCTGCTGCCTCGGCTTTTTGGGCTTCCTCAACTACGGTAACCTCAAATGGTTCATCAAATTCAGATCACGATAGTCAAACTCCTCTTGCCGGCGGAATTTATATTATGAATATGATGATAAATTCTATATTCGGCGGAGTGGGCGTAGGCTTTATTAACTTTTTTATGTTTTTAATCATCGCTGTTTTCATTGCAGGTCTTATGGTCGGAAGAACTCCTGAATTTCTTGGAAAGAAAATAGAGGCTAAGGAAGTTAAAATTGCTGCTTTAATAATCCTGCTTCATCCATTCCTAATTCTAGTATCAACTGCTATTTCAGCATATATAGCAAGCCATAACCCTAATATAGGGTGGCTGACTAATCCTTCTTATCATGGTTTTTCTGAAATGCTATATGAGTTTACCTCTGCTTCTGCAAACAATGGGTCTGAATTTACCGGTCTAAATGCGAACGTACCTTTCTGGAATATAATGGACGGTGTAATAATGTTAATTGGAAGATTTCTTCCTATCATCGGTCCGGTCGCTATTGCCGGTTCCTTGGCTGAAAAAAAATATATTCCTGAATCTGAAGGAACATTAAGACTAGACAGTTATGCTTTCGGAATAGTACTCCTGGCTGTGATTATTGTTATCTCAGCTTTGTCATTTTTCCCGGCTTTGGCTGTTGGTCCTATCGCAGA
>JAJYCM010000235.1 GCA_021778375.1 Bacteroidota bacterium | reverse complement strand
CAACTGACCATTGGCATTACGTCCCCATGAATAAACCATGTTGTCCTGGGCTAATGCAATGCAGTGACCATCTCCTGCAAAAACTGAAATGATTTTATTACTTAAGTTATCACCAAGATATTTTGTGCCAGAATAGGCTCCCATTAATACTTTTATTGGCGCGGTGCTTGTTGTAGTTGTGTTATTTCCTAACTGGCCATAAATATTTTCTCCCCAAGTATAAACGCTACCGTCCTCAGCTAAAGCTAATGAATAATTATATCCCGCAGAAACCGCAATGATCTTATTTCCTGCGTCATCCCCAAGGTAAGAAGTGCCGGGATAAGCGCCCATTGGTATTTTTACCGGTGCATTACTCTTTCCAATATAATAATTTCCCCATGTATAAACTGTTCCGTCTTGAGCAAGGGCGACGGAATGAACATTCCCTGCAGAAACTGCAATGATCTTATTACTTGGGTTATCACCAAGGTTAGCAGTCCCGGAGTAAGTTCCCTTTGATACTTTTATCGGAATACTGCTATTTGTTGTAGTGTTATTTCCCAATTCGCCGTCACTATTTAATCCCCAAGTGAAAACTGTTCCGTCTTCGGCAAGAGCAATGGAATGATTTTTTCCCATAGCCACTGCAATAATCTTATTGCTTGAGTTATCTCCAAGGTATTTAGTGCCGGAATAGGCCCCCTTTAATACTTCTACTGGAACATGACTTTCATTTGTTGTACCGTTTCCCAGCGCACCATAGTAATTCATTCCACATGTGTAAACAGTGCCGTCGGATTTAAGTAAGATAGTATGATATCCCCGTCCCGCACCAAGTGACTGCGGTAAAATAACAAATGGTAAAAATGAGAAAATTAGAGAAAAGAGTATTACTGTTTTTTTCATAACTCACTCCTTATGATTTTTAGGAAATCGTTCTATATAAATTTGAAAACCTTATAACAGTTATTATTAAATGAGGAAGAAAGAAATCGGATTAGACAAATACAATTTTTCCCGGAAGACCCCTTCCGAATCCGATTTTTATTAAGAGCAATCATTTTAATTTGTGCAAGTGACCCGGCATCAGACTGAACTGATTTGCACTGCGGTATTTCCACAATTATTATACCATTTAACGCATATTGCATTAAAGTTGGAATTACCTATTTTACTCTAAAAGTATTCTTTTGAATAGGAAATTGTCATGAGATTATTTTTATTATTTAGAAAAGATTAAAGGGTGGATCAGAAAATAAGCAAACCTTCGAGGTTTTCCTAAACCTCGAAGGTTTTACTCCAATAAATATTCCATATTTTAATTTCTTTCTTGATTGACATATCACAATTTAATATGTTTGACATAGTCAAACATTTGTCCTTTTTCTCTGCATCTTATAATTTTTTAGCTTATACATTTTATTCTTCCAAAACCAGTTTAAAAAGGGAAATCAAATAAATATTAACCGTTAAAACATTCTGAATGCACTGTGAATGCACTCTGAATGCACTACAACAAGCCTTCTAATAGCCTTATCTTGTTCATATCTCACACTTGACCTCTACCTTTCCCATAATCAGACATTAGAAATTCTCTCCTTATAGTTTAATCAGCCTATAAGAATCATATCATTCCAGTTAAAAGAAATCACTAGGAACAATATTGTCCATCTGGATAATTATATGCAGTTTTAAATGATTGTTTTGAGTAAAAGGGTAAGAGGGAATATCAGTAATCTAATATTCCGCTATTACAAAAGTAATTTGCGTAGGTAACTTATAATTTTGCAATGATTTCGATGAAAAATAATTCTAAGCCAAAAGCTAATATTAAAACAATTCCTGTAATTATGCGTCTCTTTACTTTGTCTCTTCTTCTTAATTCATTAAAATCTAAATCATGGTATTCATTTTTTCTAATATAGTCGCCATCTGATATTGACCACTCTGAATCATTAAATTGTTCAATCATGTTTATTCCTTCATTTATTAATCTCTGCAGATTTAATAGCGCCAATATCATGCCATTAAGATTTTTTCTAAAACAATCAAAAACCACTGGCTCCATCGGCAGAAATTACCTGTTAATGTGTAGATATTGCCTATGAGTGAAAAATACATCCAAAGAAAAAATTTTAACCATAAATTGAATTAATAGTAAAAACATTATATTTTGCGCAACAAATCAATGCTTAAAATTATTAACGACACATTAGAAATTATTTGTAGATCAAGCGGTAGCTGCTGCTGCTTCCTTTTGAGTGAAAGAAACTCTTCTTATGAAATTCTCTAATCAATATCAAACCAAATTTGAAATTATAAAAGAAATTGCGGGTGAGTTTATTTTCTTTCTTGATAATGAAGGATACTTTACCGAGGCGAATTCCTATGGAGCATCCTCTCTTGATTACGACCCAACTGAACTTACCGGAAGACACTTTACTGAATTGGTATCTGCAAAAGAACAAAGGAAGACAGCAAAATCTTTTCAGCAAATATTGAAGAAGAAAAAAACTATTTCCTTCGAAACAATATTCATTTCAAAGTTCGGCAACGAAGTTCGTTATGAAATTAAATGCAAACCCCTCGTGAAAGATGAAGAAATAACGGGGGTTATCGGTGCTGGGAGGAATATTTCAGAACTTAGATTGTATGAAGATAAACTGAATGATTTTGACACAAGATTAAAAGAAGCCCAAAGAATCATCTCGATAGAGCGACAAAGATCGAAAAGACAAAAATCTTTTTTAGATGAACTGAACAATATGAAGAGCGATTTCGTCTCAAATATTTCGCACGAATTAAGAACACCCCTCGCTTCAATTATCGGCTTCTCCGAAACAATCACTTCCGATTTAAATATGCCAGATGAAATGAAAACCGAATTCCTCAATATAATCCTGCACGAAGGAAAACGGCTTGCAAAGTTAGTCAACGATCTGTTGAATATATCGCGTTTTGAAGAAGATAATATTCATGTCGTTAAATCGGAATTCAATATAATCCAGGTATTAAAAGATGTAATAAATCTAAACCGTAATGCAATCAATAAAAAAAATATTACCTTAACTAATGAAATATTCGATGAAAATATTATTTTAAATGCCGATAAAGGAAAAATTATTTTAGTGCTGGACGGCATTATTAAAAATGCCCTTAAGCAGACTAAAAACGAAGGTAGAATATTTATTACAGCCCAAAGCCTTTATAAAGAATTTGAAATAACGGTAAGCGATACAGGTGCCGGAATACCCGAAAGTGAATTAAATTCAATATTCAAAAAATTTCATCGTGTAAAATTCTTAGACCAAACCCCGGAAGATACCGGACTTAACTTGGTTTTTATAAAACAAATTGTAGATTTACATAAAGGATTTATTGCTATTCAGAGTGAAGTAAATAAAGGCACAACAATTATAATTAAGTTGCCAAGAGATTTAACGAGTTCAATAAATTAAGGAATAAAAGTGAACAAATTAATCTTCATAGTTGATGACGAACTTGCCATATCAAAACTTTTATCTTACTGGGTAAAAGAAAAATGGAAATATGATATAGAAGTTTTTAGTAACGGCGAAGATGTTCTCAGACGCTTAAACGCAAAACCTGATTTAATACTTCTCGATATTATGCTCCCGGGTATGAACGGAATAGATATTCTAAAAAGAGTGAAACAATTTGATGAAAATCTTCCCGTCATAATCTTATCGGCTCAGGGCAGTATCGAAGTTGCCGTAGAAGCATTAAAGTTTGGTGCCTTTGATTATTTCCCGAAGCCAATTGATACCCAGCGTCTGGAACCAGCAATCAAAAATGCTATCAAAAGTTATGACCTTACTAAAGAAATAGAAAACTTAAGAGATAACGTAAAAAAAGAATACAGCTTTGATAACATAATTTCTGCGGACGGAAGAATGCAGGATGTTTTCAAGTTAGTATCAAAAATTTTGAACAACGATATTACCGTACTTATTCATGGGGAAAGCGGAACAGGAAAAGAATTAATTGCGCGGGCAATTCATTATAACGGAAAAAGAAAAGACAATCCATTTATTGTTGTAAACTGCGCATCAATTCCGAGAGAGCTATTAGAGAGTGAATTATTTGGACATGAAAGGGGCTCATTTACCGGCGCACATCAACGCAAGCTTGGTAAGTTTGAAATTGCAAACGGAGGCACCTTGTTTCTTGATGAAGTCGGCGAGCTTGAAATGCTTCTTCAGGCAAAGCTTCTTCGCGTTATTCAGGAAAGAGAATTTGAACGCGTAGGCGGTACAGAACTGATAAAAACAGATGTTAGAATTCTTTCGGCTACTAATCGCGACTTGAAAAAAGCTGTCGATGAAAAAAATTTCCGGGAAGACTTGTTTTACCGGCTGAATTCTTTCCCTATAAATATTCCACCGCTTCGCCAACGCCGTGGTGATATTTTGGTTTTAGAACAGCACTTCCTTGATACCTTTAACAAGAAATTAGGCAAGAACATAAAGGGATTCTCAAAGAAAGCAATCAAATTAATTTATGAATATAATTGGCCCGGCAATATCCGCGAAATGGAAAATACGGTTGAACGCTGCATGATTATTGCCGAAAAAGATATTATTGA
>JAJYCM010000234.1 GCA_021778375.1 Bacteroidota bacterium | reverse complement strand
CGTTAATGCGTTGAATGCTCAGGTATTGAAAATAATACGTCAAACAAATCCAACTCGAATCGTGTCTTTTTCCGGATATATGTGGTCTAATTCAGATCAGCTTGTTACTGCTGCGATTCCAGATACTTCCGACAAATATCTTATAGGGTATTATCATTCTTATGACCCGTATCCATTTGGTCTTATAGGTAAGGGAACATACGGTACCACTGCCGATATAAATGCAACCAAAGCAAAGTTCGACCAGGTCACTGCATGGTCAAAAAAGAATAACATCCCTGTTATACTCGATGAATTCGGATATATAGACACTGCCGATTATAACTCACGTATGTGCGCATACGGAACAGTTATGGATCAAGCGCTAAGTCACGGTGTGGGTGCGTTTGCTTGGGACGATGGAGGAAGCTTTCCCATTTATAACAGAACGTCTTTCGGATTCAATGAAGTAAAAGATATTCTAATTCATACCTATCCTGAATCTCCAAACGGAATGAAGATAAGCCAGCTTAACGGCAATTCCATAAAGGTTCAGTGGCACAACAGAAACATTGAGAACGACAGTATAGTAATACAACGAAGAATAGGTAACGGTAGTTTTAGTGATTACTCTGTAGTTGCACCATCCGATTCCCAATTCATAGACATTGCCACAACACCAGGAAATTCGTACTACTACCGGTTGAAAATAATTATGAAGGATTCCGTAGAAGTTCAATCATATCCGGTAATGATTCATGATATTGCGACTTCGGTTAAAACATCAAGTCCACCGTTTCATTTTTATCTGTATAATAATTATCCCAATCCATTTAATCCATCAACTGAAATAAGTTACTCACTACAGAATTCGGAAAAGGTAACACTCAAGGTATATAATTTACTTGGTCAGGAAGTTGCACTCCTTGTCAATCAGGAAATGGATGCTGGTCAACACTCGGTAAAATTCGACGGAAAGGGTTTATCAAGCGGTGTATATATTTATAAAATAAACGCCGGTTTCTTCAGCAGCATTAAAAAGATGGTGTTACTGAAGTAATTCATGTTACGCAGACAATTTCAAATATAAAGGAAGTGAATCGAATGCACCAATTTATTATATGATTTTCATTGATGAATGGCCTTTGAGAAAATGATTTATAGGTGATTAAAATAGTTACATATCCCAAAAAATTGTATAATCTTCTTGCGGATTCAAAAGTAATTATTTAAGTTGAAATAGAATCTATTAGGATAAAATATTTTACTTTAAGATGGATTCAAAAAATAATTTTAAGATTATTATTCCTGGGGAGTTGCTGAGATTCACAAACAAATAAATGCTTCAGCGTTGAGTCTTCAGATTGTTATTCAAGAAGAAGGGAATGTAAACACATTTCAAGATAACAAATTATTCTAAATTATGACAACTAGATATCTATCAAATCTATTCAAGACCTATCAAAAAGGTGATGCAAGAGAGGAATCTTATTATAAACATCTTGCAGATTTTATTACGGAGTTTTCTAACTCCAAACGGAAAAAGAAAATAGATGTTACCATTCTTCCTAAAAAAACAGAAGCCGGAAACCCTGACTTTAGAATTTGGGACGGAAGACAAAAAATAATCGGTTACATTGAAGCTAAAGATTTAGGAGTTGACCTTGATAGAATTGAAGATTCCGAACAACTCGGAAGATATTTATCAACTTTCCCGAATGTTATTTTAACAAACTTTACAGAGTTTCGCTTATACCGAAATGGTGAACGAGTTGAAAAAATTTCTATTGCACGACCTTTTGTTATTAAAAAACTTTCCACAGTTCCACCTCTTGAGAACGAAGACAAATTATTTGAACTACTCCAAAGATTTTTAGATTTCTTTCTACCCAAAACTTACACGGCAAAAACACTTGCTGTTGAACTTGCAAAAAGAACTAAATTCTTAAAAGATGAAATTGTTAGTGAAGAATTAAAAAGCGGGACAAAATCAATTCATGGATTCTTTGAGGCATTCAAAGAATTCTTGATTGCAGGAATAAATGAAGAAGAATTTGCCGATCTTTATTCGCAAACGATTACTTATGGTTTATTTGCTGCACGATTACGTGCCGGTGAAGAGTTTAACAGAAAACTTGCTTTCTCTTTTATTCCGAAATCAATTGGAATACTGAGAGATATATTCAAATATATATCTTTAGAAGATATTCCAAAACAAATGGAAGTAATTATTGATGATATTGTGGAAGTCCTTGCAGTTTCGGATGTAAAGAAAATACTCGACCAATATTATCACGAAGGGAAGGGGAGTGACCCAGTCTTACATTTTTATGAAACATTTCTTTCAGTTTATGATCCGGCAACAAGAGAAAAACGAGGCGTTTATTATACGCCGGAACCGGTGGTGTCTTTTATTGTTCGTTCACTTCATCAGATACTTAAAGAGAAATATGATATATCAGATGGGCTTGCTTCCAAAAATGTTACGCTACTTGATCCCGCCGGCGGAACGCTTGGCTTTTTAGCAAAAGCAATTGAAACAGCAGTTGAAGAATTTGAAAGCAAATATGGCAAAGGCGCAGTAAAAACATTTCTCAAAGACCAGATACTTCAAAATTATTATTCGTTTGAATTAATGATGGCACCTTATGCAATTGGGCACATGAAGATTTCATTTCTTTTGGAAGAACTCGGCTACAGAATGGAAGATGATGAGCGTGTAAAATATTATTTAACTAACACTCTCGAAATGAAAGAACTTGATGAATCTAAATTTCCCGGGATGTCATCTCTTTCTACTGAAAACCATGAAGCCGGAAAAGTGAAAAAGCAAGTTCCCATATTAGTAGTGCTCGGCAATCCCCCATATTCCGGTCATTCATCAAATACAGGAGAATGGATTTCTAATGTAATAAAAGAATATTATCAAGTGGATGGAAAACCGCTTGGTGAAAAAAATCCCAAATGGTTGCAAGATGATTATGTCAAATTTATCCGGTTTTCTCAATGGAAGATTGATCAAGCCGGCGAAGGTGTTCTCGGTTTTATTACAAACCATAGCTATCTCGATAATCCCACTTTTAGAGGAATGCGCCAATCTTTAATTAACAGCTTTGATGAAATTTATATTCTCGATCTTCATGGGAATAGTTTAAAGAAAGAAAAAACACTCGATGGGAAAAAAGATGAAAATGTTTTTGATATTAAACAAGGCGTAGCTATTGCTTTCTTTATTAAATACAAAAAAGAGAAGACAAAATCAGTTGTTCATCACGAGCTTTTGGGACTTAGAGAAGGTAAATATGAATGGCTTAATAATCACAGCATTCAAAATGTAAAATGGGATAAATTAGAACCTAATAGTGAGTTCTACCTTTTCATTCCGCAAGACCAGAGGATGCAAAAAAGTTACCAAGCATTTACTAAACTAACAGAAATATTTCCAATAAATAGTGTAGGTATTGCTACGGCAAGGGATTCTTTAACAATTGGCTGGAGTGTAGATGAAATCTGGAAGCGTATTCAAAATTTTGCAAGACTTGAAATAGAATTAGCAAGACACACCTATAAACTCGGGAAAGACGTCAGAGATTGGAAAATTGAACTTGCACAAAAAGATTTGAGGGAAAGTGGTTTAAATAATAATCATTTAACTTCTATATTATATCGTCCTTTTGACGTTAGATATACATATTATACCGGGAAATCTCGTGGATTTCATTGTATGCCAAGAGGAGAAGTTATGCGCCACATTTTGGAGGAAAATATTGCATTATGTGTGGGGCGTCAGTCTAGTGTAATTGGAACTGGCGCCTATGATATAGTATTTGTTTCTGAGAATATTGTTGATCTTAATTTGTTTAGACGAGGTGGAGAATTGGTTTTCCCACTATACCTTTATACAGAAAGAAAAGAAAAAAAGAAGGGCGCAATTGTTCAGATGATGATGTTTGAGCCTGAAGCGGAATACAAAACCAGGCAACCGAATATAACCCAGGCATTTTTTGAAGAATTAAAAAAGAAATATAATAAAGCAGTAACACCGGCAGAAATATTTTATTACATCTATGCTGTTCTTTACAGCAACATCTACCGGTCAAAATATATAGAATTCTTAAAGATAGATTTCCCGCGTATTCCCTTCACAAAAGATTACAGGCTTTTTATTCAACTCGGTAAACTTGGTAAACAACTTGCGGATATACATCTACTAAAATCAAAAGAACTTGATAAAACCATTTCCAAGTTTCCGATTGACGGAAGCAACAAAATAGAGAATTTAAAATATGAAGTAGGAA
Organism: Bacteroidota bacterium; assembly: GCA_021778375.1. Taxonomy (GTDB): domain Bacteria; phylum Bacteroidota; class Ignavibacteria; order Ignavibacteriales; family Ignavibacteriaceae; genus FEN-1297. The sequence continues at coordinate 324 of JAJYCM010000234.1, read as the reverse complement.
AAGTTTGGATAAACAAAGAGCAATATTTTGGAGATGTAAAAGAAGAAGTTTGGCAATATCAAATCGGCGGATATCAAGTTTGTGAAAAATGGTTAAAGGATAGAAAAGGACGAGTTCTAACTTTAGATGAGATTTTAACTTACTGCAAAATTGTGACCGCACTATCAAAAACGATTGAATTGCAAAATGAAATAGATAAATATTTTGAAAATGTTAAGAGAACAGTATAATTAATTATACGGGAGTCATTTTTGCACTGGGCATTTGTATAATTATTTGCTTAGTAGTTTTACGGATTATTCGGAAGCACAAACTCATATTTTT
>JAJYCM010000233.1 GCA_021778375.1 Bacteroidota bacterium | reverse complement strand
AAAAGGATATTTAAAGCCCCATTCAGCCCTCATTTTGTCCATCACTTCCATAATGGCTATTGTTTCATTCAATGGTATAATCTTACTTTCCAGCCTTCCCTCCCGAATACAACGAGTAACTTCTTCCACCTGATAAATAAATCCATTACTATGATTTTTTTCAATAACCTCAATTGTGTCTTTTATATTATTAGTACCCAAATGTTTAAAGATAGTAAAATGCTCTCCTGCCTGAAATTCAGGAAATTCTATAAATCCTTCAGTGCCATAAATCTTTGCCTCGTTTCTCATTTTTAGATTATAGCTTGTAGATATATTGGCAAAGCATCCTGATGGAAATCGAAACATGTAATTGGAGATTTCATCAACACCAAGGTCACTGAAACGCGTCATTGATTTGATTTCAATTGGAAGCTCATCAAGTATATAGCAAACAAAAGAAATGGGATAAATTCCCATATCCAATGTAACTCCGCCTGCCAATAACGGATCCTTGAGCCTCTTTTCATAGTCGGGACTGACAAATCCGCCAAAGGAAATATTAAATACTTTTACATTACCTATTTCATGGTTCTTGATTTTATTTTTCAATAATTTTAGGCTTGGTAAAAACCTAACCCAAATTGCTTCCATTAAAAAAAGATTCTTTTCACGGGCAATGCGAACAAGTTCACGGGCTTCATTTGCATTGACGGTAAATGGCTTTTCAACCAGTACATGCTTTCCATGTTCCAAAGCAAGTTTTGCATTCTTGAAATGGAAATTATGAGTAGTTGCAACATAAATTACGTCAACTTCCTTGCTGTTTACAATTTCCTTGTAACTATAAGCATTCTCAATCCCATATTTATCCGCAAACATTTTTGCTTTAGACGGTGTTTGGGATGCTACTGCGTATAATTGACAGTTTGTAGATATCTTTAAAGCATCAGCCATTTTTCCAGCTATGATTCCTGCGCCTATGATACCCCATTTTATATTTTGTGAATTATCCATTTTTATAATTGTTTCTTCAATTTTATTTTGATTAATGGATTGAGTATTAATAATAACTTTCAAAAAAGATTTCAATATTAATGAACGAAACAAATTACGTGAGGTGATTTAATAAAATTACAATCTTCTAAGGATAATCCATTTAATAGCTGCATGATTTTATGCTTTTGAGTTTTTACGGCTCAATTTATATTTAAATTGCTGCAGCCACAGGGGCGGATTTTTAGTCATTATATCGATACCAACTGCAAGCACTAAAACGCTTCCTCTTACAACAAGCTGCAGCCAGTTATCAAGGCTTGTATAATCCATTCCTTGAATAACCGTAGCCATTACTAGTCCACCTAAAAAGGTTCCGAAAATTGTCCCTCTGCCGCCCATAAGGCTTGTACCGCCAATAACAGCAGCAGCAATTGCATATAGTTCATAAAACTCTCCGGCATTTTTTGTTGAGCCTTGATTTTGCGCCATCCAAATAACACCCGCAACTCCAGCAAGCATGCCCATTAAAGCAAATACACCGACAATTTTCCTTTCTACTTTTATTCCCGATAACCTTGCCGCCTGCATATTTCCGCCAATGGCGTAAAGGTAGCGACCGAACCTGGTGTTTTTAGAAATAATAAAGAGAGCGACAAGAACAACGAACATAACAAGAGTTTGATAAGGCAGACCTTTATATTGATTAACCTTTAGAATGAATAGAAGAATTATCATGGAGAAAATTACAATTTTTGAAATCGTCAACCACAAAGGGAGCGTTTCTATATTCAATTTTTTTTTCTTTGCAGATGTCCAGAGTAAAACCACAGCCATAATAATGCACGCTGCTATACCGATTATCCATCCGATATTTTGCGGGACATAATCAAAACCGATTCTTACTATCCAGCTTTTGTCCGGTACTCTCGGATCGAAGGCGCTTACCTTTTGAGTCATTCCTCTAAAAACAAAGAATCCTCCAAGAGTAACTATAAATGAGGGAATTTTAAAGTAGGCTGTTAGAAAACCTTGAAAAGCCCCGAGCAATGTTCCGACAAGAATTGCAATGGGCACCGCGATAGAAGCAGAAAGCCCTAAACCGTAATCAGGATTTATTAAAATTGCAGCCGTGGCAGCACACAAGGCAAGAAGCGAACCTACCGAAAGATCAATATTGCCCGAGACAATAACCAGAGTAGCGCCCGCGGCAAGTATAGTCCAGCTTACCATATCGCGCGACAGCTTTGCAAAACTTTCACCGCTAAAATAAAAGCTGCCTACCTGCAGTCTGAAGAAGACCCACATTACTACAAGGATTATAACCATCGAAAGTAATCTTAAATTTAATTTTAGCGGAACTTTGGAACCATCCAACAAATTAGAATTTTTCACGCAGCATTCTCCATAATTTTTTCTTGAGTAATACTACCGCCTTCAAGCTCTGCATTGATTTTCCCTTCTTTCATTACAAGGACTCTGTCGCAGATTCCGATGATTTCCGGTAGTTCGCTGGAAACTACAATTATTCCAACGCCGTTTAACTTTAATTTATTAATCAAATTATAAATTTCAACTTTTGCTCCGACATCAATTCCTCTTGTCGGCTCATCCAAAAGCAGCACTTTTGGTTGCTTAATTAACCATTTGCCTAATACTGCCTTTTGCTGATTGCCTCCGGAAAGTGTTTCAACTAAAACATTTATTGATGATGCACGAATATCAAGCTGGTCAAATAGTTTATCGCATTTTAATATTTCTTTAATTTCATTTATAAAACCGAATTTGCAAAAATCATTTAAATGCACAATTGAAATATTTTCTTTAATATTAAGCCCTAATACCAGTCCGGAATTTTTTCTATCCTCCGAAACAAATGCCAATCCGCCGGATATAGTTTGGCGGGGATTTTGAAAATTTATCTCTTCCCCTTCAAGCTTTATTTTTCCGCTTGTTCGTAATCCCGGCGGTGCGCCGAATATTGTAGACAATAACTCTGTTCTGCCGGAACCGATAAGTCCGGCAATGCCGAGCGTCTCTCCTTTTCTCAATTTAAATGATATATCGCTTAAAATATTTTTGGATTCGATCTGGGGGTGCTTGACATTTATGTTCTCAACTTCGAATAAAACTTCCCCAATTTCAGACTGAACTTTAGGAAACATATCCGACAACTCTCTACCAACCATAGCATTTATCAGAGATTGACGATTCCAGTTTGAACTTAAGTCTGTTTTTACAGTTTGCCCGTCTCTTAATACAGTTATTCTGTTTGAAATTTCAAAGACTTCCTCAATCTTATGAGAAATATAAATTATTGATTTACCTTTTGCAGAAAGCTCTTTGAGAAGTTTAAGAAGATGTGCCGTTTCATTCTCTGTTAACGCCGCAGTAGGTTCATCGAGGACCAGAATGCTGCTTTCTTTTTTAAGGGCTTTAGCTATTTCGACAAGCTGTTGTTTGCCAATTCCGAGCTCAGCTATTTCCATCCGAACGTCGATATCAAGCTGAAGATTATCGATTAGCTTTTGAGCTTCGCTTACCATTAAGCTATAGTTCACAAATCCGAATTTACATATTTCATCGCCCAGAAAAATATTTTCAGCAACGCTAAGATTATTAGCCAGCGTCAGTTCCTGGTGAATTATCGCGATGCCTGCCTTTTCGGAATCTTTTGTTGAATTGAATTCAACTATTTTTCCATTCAGCGTTAATGATCCCGAGAAAGAATGGTGAGGATAAACGCCGCTAAGGATTTTCATCAATGTTGATTTACCAGCACCGTTTTCGCCGACAAGGGCATGGATTTCTCCTTTTAAAACATCGAATGAAACTTTATCTAGAGCACGGACACCGGGAAAATCCTTGACGATATCCTGCATTATTAAAATCGGTTCAGTCATATTTTTTTCACAGGAATTAATAATTATAGTTTCGGCCACTGAGCTTTGGGAACATTAGTATAAACCCTGTCCAACGTCTGCCATCCGTCTTTAACTACTGTTTGATACATATTATCTTTAGTAACAAATACCGGATCAAGTAAAATGGTCGGAACCTTCTTAAAACCGTTATCTATATAGTTAACTTTGAAACCAAGGTTTTTAATTATGTCTTCGGGTTTTTCCTTTTTCGCAAGATGGAAAGCAATCTCTGCGGAAACAGTCGCAAGTTGTCTTACCGGTTTGTAAACCGTAACCGTTTGAGTACCCTCTACAATTCTTTGACATGCGGAAAGCTCAGCATCCTGTCCGGAGACAGCAACCTTGCCGGCTTCATGTTCCGCCATTAACGCTGCGACCACCCCGCCTGCTGTTGCATCATTTGAAGCAATAATAGCGTCAACTTTTTTACCTTCGGCTTTAAACTTTGTAAGTAGATTGCTTATCTTTCTTCTTGCTTCATCCCGATCCCAATTATCAAGAAACGGATCGGCGAGAATATTAATTTTTTTACCGGTTTTCTTTTCATATTCGGTAATAGCTCTCATCTGACCTGCTCTTACCAATTTTGCATTATTATCGGAAGCAGCTCCGCCCAGAAGTATATAATTTCCAGTGGGAACTTTTTCGAGGATACCTTTTGCCTGAAGGTATCCTACTTTTTCATTATCAAATGTAATATAAACAT
>JAJYCM010000232.1 GCA_021778375.1 Bacteroidota bacterium | reverse complement strand
TTAAAACTCATGTAGAAATAGACGAAAATAATCTTAAATATTTAATTCTTGAAGATATGCTTCCTTCCGGTTTTGAAGCTGTAAAAGATGAAAACAATTTCCAGATTGAAGGTGAAAACAATAACCACTTTTACGGCGGATTTGGATTTAGACCAATGAACTGGTTTTATGCTGATAAAGAATATCATGACGACAAAGTCTCCTTCTTTGTAACCAACTCTACAAAATCAATGAATTTTTCGTACATAATTCGGGCAGAAATACCCGGAGACTTTAAGGTTTCCCCGGCTCGATGCTATCTAATGTACTATCCGGAAGTTATCGGAAGAAGCGCTTCCACAGAGATAAAAGTTCGCGATCGGTAATGAAGTAACGTTATTAAGTGACTCTTGGAAAACCTGTCTGCCCCCAGGCAGGTTGGAGAAACGGAATTATGCAGTATTTTCATTATCTTAATATTCCATTTCTCCATTTTTGCGCCACTCCATCTTTATTTCCCTCGATTCCTCCCTCTTTCCCTCTTATAAGAAATAATCAGGCACTTTAGTTATAAGTTCTTAATTATGAAAACCTTCCTTTGAATAATTCTTTGAAAATTTTGAATAAACTGGTTGGCATATATATTGATTTTTAATTGCCATCTGTTAAAGTCTATTTTTTAACAAAAAAGATTGAAAAATGATTAAGGGAACTGTAATTATCGACCGGGATATTTGTAAAGGATGTGAACTCTGCATAGTCGCATGTCCCCAAGAAAGTCTTGGATTATCTAAGCAAATTAACATAAACGGGTACCGCTTTGCTGAACTTGTTCAGGATAATTGTACAGGTTGTGTCAATTGCGCTCTTGTTTGCCCAGATGTGGCAATAACTGTTTACCGTCAGCCAAAATCGGCAATAAAAAATGCCGGTTAAATAGTAATCTATGACCTAAAAATTTTTAATGATTGGTTTTACAAATGGAACAAGAAAAAATATCAAAAAACGAAGCCAGCCAAAGCGGTAGGGAAGTCCGCCTTATGAAAGGTAATGAAGCATTAGCCGAAGCCGCAATAAGAGCCGGAATAGACGCATATTTTGGATACCCCATTACTCCTCAATCAGAAGTACTGGAATACTTTACAAACGAAATGCCTAAGCGTCACGGTGTAGTTCTCCAGGCAGAAAGCGAAGTTGCCGCAATCAATATGATTTACGGTGCCGCCGGCGCCGGCGGACGGGTTATGACATCGTCATCAAGTCCCGGGATAAGCCTAATGCAGGAAGGAATTTCTTATATTGCCTCTGCACAGTTGCCTTGTCTAATTGTTAATGTAAGTCGCGGAGGTCCCGGTTTAGGCACAATTCAACCATCTCAAGGTGACTATTTCCAGGCTGTTAAAGGCGGCGGACATGGTGATTATCATTTAGCCGTTCTCGCCCCTTCTTCTGTTCAAGAAATGGCTGATTTTGTCTTTGACGCTTTTCGCCTTGCAGAAAAATATAGAATTCCCGCTATGATATTAGCCGACGGAGCTTTAGGACAAATGATGGAAAAGGTTATACTCCCCGAAGAAGGCTCTCTTCCAAAAATGCAAAAACCCTGGGCTACTACCGGTAAACCCAATTCTCGTGAAAGAAATATTATTACTTCTCTTTTCATTGAACCCGAAAAAATGGAAATGATAAACCTTGGACTTCAGGAAAAGTATCGCCAGATGCAATCAGAAGTCCGGTTTGAAGAATTTGCTCTCGATGATGCTGATATTGTTCTTGTGGCTTTTGGACTTTCAGCGCGAATCTGTCAAAAAGTTGTTGACCTTGCAAGGGAAAAAGGTATTAAAGCCGGATTGTTAAGACCAATCACCCTCTATCCTTTTCCTAAAGATATTTTAGGCAAACTTGCCGAAAAGGTAAATTTCATGCTCGTTGTTGAAATGAATGCCGGACAAATGATTGAAGACGTAGCATTGGCGGCTAATGGAAAATGTCCTGTCTATTTTAAAGGTAGAATGGGCGGAATGATTCCGTCGCCGGAAGAAGTCCTAAAAGAATTGGAATCTCTTGTTGAAAAACAAAGCGTAAGTCAAGATTAAAAGGAAAAATTTATGGTAATGGAAACAGCAACTACTTTAAATGGTTTTGAACTGGTTTACAAAAAACCTTCTACATTGACTGATACACCTTTTCATTATTGCCCCGGATGCGGACATAGTGTTGTGCATAGAATTCTGATGGAAGTAATAGAAGAATTGGGGATTCAGGAACAAACCGTTGGTGTCGCTCCTGTTGGATGCTCGGTCTTTGCTTATAATTATATGAACATCGATATGCAAGAAGCAGCTCACGGAAGAGCCAGTGCTGTAGCGACCGGGATAAAAAGAATTTTACCTGATAAGTTTGTGTTTTCTTATCAAGGTGATGGAGATTTAGCTGCCATTGGAACAGCCGAAACAATTCATACTGTGAATCGCGGTGAAAATATTTTAATGATTTTTATAAACAATGCAATCTATGGAATGACTGGCGGACAAATGGCGCCGACTACTTTGCTTAAACAAGTTACGTCAACGTCTCCTTACGGACGAAATAAAGAAGCAATGGGTTATCCGCTAAAAATAACTGAACTTCTCGCTCAACTTCCAGGCGCATACTATGTTTCAAGACAAGCCGTTTACAATGTAAATGCAGTAAGAAAATTGAAGAAGGCAATTGAAAAATCTTTTGCCTATCAAAAATTAAATAGAGGAACAAGTTTTATTGAAGTCGTTTCAAACTGTCCATCCGGTTGGAAGATGACACCGGTTGAAAGCAATGTATGGCTTGAAAAAAATATGTTTCCGCAATATCCTTTGGGCGATATTAAAACGCCGAAAGATTAATAATCCTAATAATGTTTTGAAGGAATTCATAAAATGGATAAAGCTCATGAAATAATCTTTGCAGGTTTCGGCGGTCAGGGAATCCTGTCAATGGGACAAATTATTTCCTACTCCGCTATGATCGAAAATAAGGAAGTAAGCTGGATGCCTTCCTACGGGCCTGAAATGCGTGGCGGTACTGCAAACTGCATTGTAATAGTTTCTCCATCTAGAATTAGCTCCCCGATTATCTCAAGATTTGATTCCGCCATTGTTCTCAATCAGCCTTCTCTTGAAAAATTTGAACATGAAGTTAAACCTGGCGGACTTTTGATTTATGAAGAATCTACCATTATTAATCCGCCCAAAAGAAATGATTTGGAAATTTTATGTGTCCCTGCTAATGAAGAAGCGCAAAAACTCGGCAAGAAGCAGGTTGCAAATATGATTTTAGTCGGAGCTTTTCTTGCAAGACGCCCTATAGTAAAAATTGAGACCATAATAAAAGCTTTGGAAAAAGTTTTACCTGAACGTCATCATCATTTAATTCCCCTTAATGAACAAGCTTTGATGATCGGACAAAAAATAGCAAACCAAATGGAAAAGGAAATTATTCAACTTTAATATGATGTCATTCATCATAGAAAAGAGAAAAAAAGATGAAAATAGAAGATGTAAGATGTGTTCATGCCTGCAAAAACACCTGTGCAATGTTGAATGAATCGCTGCGCAAGGAAGCTGCAATTGTTCGTTTTTATGAAAGCATCCTGGAAGATTGTAATTTGCCTGAAGTTAGAAGTTTTGTAGAAACCACAATTGAAGAAAGAAGAAAGAGTATATTAAAAATCATTCAAAAGCTGAATGAGATACACGCGCGCTCCCAGGTTGTAGATGGAATGATTTCAAGCTTTAATAATATTGACGGATAGGGGAAGCGTCAATATTATTATAGTTTGACTAACGGTAAATGAATGAGTATATTTACATACTAAATTTAACATCGCGGGGTGGAGCAATTGGTAGCTCGTCGGGCTCATAACCCGAAGGTTGTAGGTTCAAGTCCTGCCCCCGCTACTAAGAAAGCCTGATAAAAATATCAGGCTTTTTTTTATAAAGTCAGGACATTTTAGTTATGCTACAAGCGAAGTAATATAACCCGAAAGTTGTAGGTTCAATTCGCCGCGGCGAACTGCCCCCGCTACAAAAAAAAGCCTGATAAAATATCAGGCTTTTTGTTTAAATAAAGTCAGGACATTTTAGTTATGCTACAAGTGTAGTAGAATAACCCGAGGGTTGTAGGTTCAATTCGCTGCGGCGAACTGCCCCCCGCTACAAAAAAAGCCTGATAGAAAAATCAGGCTTTTTGCTTTTTTATTAAACCAAGATTTTTTGTTATTCTAATAACTGAATAGTCCGATAATAATTAAAAAATGGTTTTATGACCGGAATAAGTAAAACATATTATACGTATTTAATTCAAAGTCAAGAGGGCTATCATTATACAGGAATGACTGAGGATTTAGAAAAGAGGTTATTAGAACATAATGAAAAAAGACTTTCTTTCTGGACTAAAAGAGGAAACAATTGGAAATTAATATATAAGGAAGAATTCGTAAATAAATCTGATGCCTTAAAAAAAGAAAAGTGGTTAAAAAGTAGAGTGGGACGAGAGTATATAGAAAACCTAGTAAAATAACCCGAAGGTTGTAGGTTCAATTCGCCGCGGCGAACTGCCCCCGCTACAAAAAAAAGCCTGATAGAAAAATCAGG
>JAJYCM010000231.1 GCA_021778375.1 Bacteroidota bacterium | reverse complement strand
GTTTATGAAGACTTTGCCAAGGATTTTATCTACCATAACCCTGACAATCTCGTTACATTTATCGATAACCACGATTTACTCAGGGCTTTATTGCAGGCTAATGGCAATATAAATAAAGTTAAATTGACGTTGACACTGCTTTTTACTTCTAGAGGAATACCTTCACTATTGTACGGCACAGAAATAGGTATCGAAGGAGGGAATAGTAATGATTTAGCCCGCGCAGATTTCCCAGGCGGTTTTCCTGGTGATAAACAAGATGCTTTTACTTCTGAAGGTAGGACTAAAGATGAAAATGATATTTATAATTTTGTCCATAAATTGCTTTTACTACGCTCTGAGCATAAAGCTTTGTCATTTGGAAAGCTAATCCAATTTCCGCCTGTCAATGATATTTTCGTTTATTTCAAATCTTTTAATGACGATAGAATAATGGTGGTAGTAAATAATAATGCCAAAGATAAAATAATAAATCTCTCCATGTACAATGATCAATTAAAAAATGTAAAAACTTTGAAAAACTTGTTGACAGGAGATACTATAGAGTTGAACAAATATAATGAATTAAATATCAACAGCGTTTCCGAGGGCATTTATCAATTAATAAAATGATTTTGAACGCTAATATTTTTTTCTCTTACTCAAATAATTAGACAAAGAGGAGCTATGATTAATATCCAAAGAAAATTAACAAATTCTTTTTATTCTTTGTTAAGCTTGCCTGCCACTGCGATGGGTTTTGCATTATCTATTCAAATTTCTGCATTAAGCTGGATATTAACAACAAAATATCATTTACAAATTGAAGATGTTGGACTTGTTTGGGCTTCCGGTCCGATAGCTGGAATTTTAGGGCAAGTTATAATTGGGATAATCAGTGATAAAGTATGGCTCTGGAATGGCAGAAGAAGACCCTTTATCTTTATCGGAGGTTTTCTTGCTGCAGTAATGCTTCTTGCACTACAAAACATTGATATAATTACAAAAGTACTTGGTTTTGACGGAATATTAGGTGTTGCTATTGCTATTGCTTTAACTCTTGACCTAGCAATAAATGTAAGTTTTAACCCCACAAGATCTATAATTGCAGACGTTACTCCCGAAGGTGTTGAACGCACGAAAGGTTATGCCTGGATGCAAACCATTTCCGGCACGTTTGGCGTTTTAGCTTATGTTATCGGTGCTGTTTGGGATAATTATATTCTGATTTATGTCGGAGTAGTGTTGGTACTTGCTTTGTCGATAATTCCAACTTTTTTTATTGAAGAACCGCGCGAGTTGAAAAGCCAGGACTTACAAAAAACGGAAGTGAAAAATTCACATACTTCTTTCTTGGAAATATTAAATAATATTCAACCGTTATGGGGGTTTCTGCTTTATGCAGTTTACACGATAACTATCCGGTTAATGCATGTTGAATTTAATAATTATTACGTAGAAATCTTCTGCTTTGTAATTACGATTTTCTTTACTGTAAAAGTTTTGTTGAAAAATTCAAAAGGAAAGTCTGAAAAGGAATCGGGAACAATTGGGTTCAAAAAGATTCTTGCAGCGCACTCCTTTACCTGGATCGGAATTCAAACTATGTTCATTTACATGTTCGCCTATGTTCAATTTAAGGTCTATAATATTCCAGTAGGAGTCACACCTCCAGCTTCTCTTCAATTAGAAATGGGACGTGTAGTTTCGATAAGTTTTCTAATTTTAAATGCCGTCGGCGCTATACTTCCAGCTTTTGTTCTTGAACCCTTAACAAGAAAAATCGGAAGGACGAAAACACACGCAATTTGTATCTCAACCATGGCGATTGGTTATTTAGGATTAGTGTTCTTCGGATTTAGTCCTATTATTATTTATCTGTTAATGGCATTTCTTGGCATTGGCTGGGCATCAACTATTAGTCTGCCTTTTGCTATAATGTCACAAAAGGTTGATCAAGCAAAAATGGGACTTTATATGGGCTTATTTAATCTTGCTGTTGTTCTGCCTCAGTTAGTTGCAAGTTTTGGAGTTGGACAAGCTGTTGGTAATACTTCAAATAAAAGTTTAATATTTATAGTAAGCACAATCTCTCTTGCTATTTCCGCTACTCTATGGTACTTTGTTAAAGAGGAAGAAAAGTAATAGAATTAGACGCAAAAATAAATTTATTTAATTTTGTTTAAGGGTGGATTTTATTGCTTATTAAACATTTTTTAAGTCTATATGAACGAGAAAAATATCCAATTAGAAACTGCTACTCTTGGTAGCGGTTGTTTTTGGTACTCAGAAGCAATTTATGAAAGATTAAAAGGAGTCAAATCAGTGATTAGTGGATATTCGGGAGGCTCAGTACCAAATCCATCTTATGAATCGGTTTGCTCTGGTAAAACAGGGCATGCGGAAGTATCCCAAATTATCTTCGACCCGAATGTGATTCCCTATGCTGAGTTGTTAAAAGTTTTTTGGAAAACTCATGATCCAACAACATTAAACCGGCAGGGCGCCGATGTCGGGACTCAATATCGCTCGGTAATTTTTTATCATAATGAAGAGCAGAAACGTGAGGCAGAATATTATAAAAATGAACTTGTTAAATCAGGTGCGTTCGATTCTCCCATTATAACGGAAATTACTCCTTTCAATAAATTTTATCCTGCAGAAGAATATCACCGCCATTACTTTGAAAAAAATCCTTACCAAGGTTATTGTGCTTTTGTAATTGCCCCGAAAGTTGAAAAATTTGAAAAGGCATTCAAAGAAAAACTTGAGGATTAGCAATAGGACCTCTTTGCCGTTTTTAACTTTCATCTCCCCTTATTTTATAAGATTTTATTAGAACAGAAATTGAAGTTTTATTCTTTTGATATTTAATTATCTTTTAAAAAGAAATTATATTTTTTGATTAAGTGAGAAATTATGAAAAGGATTTTCCCTGCCAGAGGTTTTGCCGGTGCCTTTTTAGTGATATTGTTTTGGACTTTGAACTGGTCATTGCTGGGCTTAAGAACGCAATGGGCATTCTTCCCGCTTTGGCTTGGATTTATTCTACTGGTCGATGCCCTGGTGTATTCTGCCAAAGGAAGCTCAATTTTAAGTAGGAATAGGAATAAATTTATTGAACTATTTATTATTTCTATCCCTGTTTGGTGGCTCTTTGAAGCCCTCAATTATTTTACCCAAAATTGGTATTATGAAGGAAGACAATATTTCTCAGACTTTCAATTTGTTTTGTTAGCCTCATTATGTTTTTCAACTGTAATGCCCGCTGTTTTTGAATCGGCAGAATTAGTCGCAACTTTTGATTGGCTAAACAAGATTAAAATTTCTAAGCAAATAAAACTGAATAAAAAATATTCATACTTACTCTTAATACTCGGTTTGGTTATGCTGTTTTTAATTATTTTACTGCCTCATTATTTCTATTTCTTAATATGGGTCTCCTTATATTTAATTATAGAACCGGTAAACCTACTTCTTGGGAACAAAAATTTATTTAATTACTTATCTGCAGGTAATTGGAAACCGTTGCTATCCTTAATCATAGGCGTACTGATTTGTGCCTTCTTTTGGGAAATGTGGAATTATTTTTCCTACCCTAAGTGGATTTATTTTTTACCGGGCGTGAATATCATCCATATTTTTGAGATGCCTATCTTGGGATACCTTGGGTACTTTCCTTTTTCATTAGAATTATTTGCAATTTATAATTTAATAAACGGCTCAATACTAAAAACCAATGAGCAACTGATAAACTTTAATGGCACAAAAATGGTCAAAGATAAATAATGATATGGGAAGCATAAATGTTTTTATTTTGACTAGTGAATGGCAGGATGTACGGGGGAAAAACATATTGCAATTCTATGGAATTTCTGATGATTCTATTCCAGTGGAATTCATTATAAGTACTGTTAAACCGGTTTTCTTTATCGACCGCAAAGCATCTCTGGAAGGGCTCACAGTTCGATATTTCAGAAAAAACCTCAAGTTAAAATCCTTTTCCGGCGTTGATGCGGATGTCCTTTATTTTAATACGATGAAAGAATTGAAGACTGCATCTGAATTTTGCAAATCAAGAAACATTTTAACTTTTGAAACGGATGTTGATCCCGCTAGAAGATTTTTGATGGAACGCTTTATAAACGCTCAGGTGAATCTGAGCGGTGAAACAATTACTAGAGGAAAAATTATTTCTTTCCTTAATCCCAAAGTTAAACCAGCCGAAACTAATCCTCAATTCAAAATTGTTTCTTTAGATATAGAAACCGGATCACAAAATAATTCGCTCTATTCAATTGCTTGCCACGTTACCTCACATCAAGATGATAAAAAAATTGTGTTTATGATCGGAGACTCTGCAAAAAAAACTCCGCTTTATTTAAAACTGTTTTCTAATGAAAAAAGTCTTATCCTAAATTTTCTTGAATGGTTCAAAGAATGCGATCCTGATATTATAATTGGTTGGCATGTAATTGGTTTTGATTTAATGTTCCTTGAAAAGAAATTTCAGGAAAACGAAATTCCTTTTAACCTTGGAAGGGGTAAGACTAAGGTCACATTAAGAAAAAGAAATTCAGGAGGATATTTTGCATATCTGCCAGGACGAATTGTTATAGATGGGCCTCCGGCGTTACGCTCCGCTTTCTATTCTTTTGAGGATTTCAAACTCGATACTGTAGCTAAGGAATTGCTTGGTATAGGCAA
>JAJYCM010000230.1 GCA_021778375.1 Bacteroidota bacterium | reverse complement strand
TACCTTATCACCGCCGATTGCTTCAGTGACTTTTTGCGCAATCTCAAGAGCAAACCGAATCCGGTTTTCAGCTAATCCGCCATATTGATCATCACGATGATTTGCTGCAGGATTTATAAATTGCTCTATTAAATATCCGTTGGCAGCATGAAGTTCAACGCCGTCAAAACCGGCTTTGGTTGCGAGTTTAGCGCTATGTGCATATTCATCAATGGCATTCTGAATATCTACCAAACTCATTTCCTGCGGCACAGGAAAAGGTTGCATTTGCTTTTGATCGGTCCAAACCTCACCTTTCAAGCTAATGGGCGAAGGAGCAAGAATTTTAGCGCCTGCCGGTAAATTAAGAGAATGAGAAACGCGTCCCGTATGCATTAATTGGACGAAAATATGCCCGCCTTTTGCATGAACAGCTTCTGTAACTTTTTGCCATGCTTGCACATGGTAGTCATTGAAAAGACCGGGAATACGTGCATATCCAAGTCCATTTGGTGATGGAGAAGTCCCTTCTGTAAGTAAAAGTCCAGCATCTGCGCGAAGTTTATAATACTCAACCATTATTTCATTTGGAATATTATTGATTGCACGGCTGCGGGTCATGGGCGCCATAACAATTCGATTATTTAAAATTATACGACCTAATTTATACTCGCTGAATAAAAGCTTTTGCATATTATTTTCTTTCTTTAATTAGTTATTAATAAATATCTTCTCGATAATACTTGTTTATATATCGAAATGCATCGATATATAGAATAAATTTTTTTACTTCAATAAGTTTGTAGAAATGAAACTGCTAAATTCATCTAATGAATTTTTGTTTACGGTGATAATTAAAAACCTACCGTCTTTGACAGTATTTAGTAATCCGGCTTCAGCTAAAATTTTTAAGTGATGTGAAACCGTAGGTTGAGAAAGTCCGGCAATTTTTTTAGCTTCATTGCAAGTAATGCTTTTTCTTCTTACAATCTCATTGAGAATTTTAAGGCGAGTTTTATCAGATAGCGCTTTCGCTATTTTGACAATATTATCTTCATTTGTACTCATATTGATATATCGAAATATATCAATATGAGGATGCTAAAGTCAAATATTCTAAAGTTAATTTTAATTTGTGTGATATTCCCGACAGACATTTCTTAATTACAATTAAAATTTTTAGCGAAAATTCTAAAAATTAAAACACAATTTTCATTTCATTTCTTATTATATTTAAGCTATAAAAAAATGAAAAATTATTTGCGCCCATAGTTCAACTGGACAGAACGTTGGATTCCGGTTCCAAAGGTTGAGGGTTCGATTCCTTTGGGCGCACGATTAAGGCGAATTGTATTAAGTGTTTTATCAATTTTGTTTGATATATCTAAACTAGATATTGAACTTTAAGATAGTTCCTTTATTCTATACTAAGTTAATGTTAAATAAAAAAATAATTTTCAACATAAATAATGGAATGTCTAAATTTATTGCTAAATTTGTGCAACATTTTTAAACTAAATTTGGATCAACGCAGATCTAAAAATTTGAAGAATAGGATTTGTAATGCTAACTAAGAAGAAAAAACTTTCAAAAAAAGAAATTAAAGAAGATAAACTTGTAACTTTTTATTATAAAGCCTATGGCTATTTTGATGATAACAAGTCAAAGGTATTTGCTTATATAGGTGGATTTTTAGTCCTGCTTGCTTTGATTGCTTTCTATATAAACTACCGTCACCAACAAAATATTCATGCAGGTATTGAACTATCCCGTGTGATTCCCTTGTATGATTCAGGTTCTTTTCTTGAAGCAATCGAAGGTCGTGCAGGGACAAATATTATCGGGCTAAAAAAGATTGTTGACGAATATGGCAGCACTGAAAATGGAGAAACAGCAAAGATCTATCTTGCAAATTCCTATAATATGCTTGGCAAGTATGATGACGCATATAAGTATTATAAAGATTATTCCGGTAGTTTTAATATGTATAAAGCAACTGCCCTTGCGGGACAAGCTTCATACTTTGCTAACAAAAATAACTATGAAAAAGCTGCAGATTTATATCGTAAAGCCTCTCGCGTTTCAAAAAATGATGTTCTTAATTCAGGATATTTGCTTCAAGCTGGGGTAAATTACATGAGTGCTCATAAGCAACAGGATGCAAAGGAAATGTTTAAAGCAATCATTAAAGACTATCTTACTACGCCGGAATATCGGGATGCAAACAAGTATTTAGCCGAGATTCAATAAATCTCGCTTTTATCCTCTAAAAAATATTCAGCCGTGATTTTTAATTTTCACGGCTTTTTTATTGATTTTTAGCAAGAAAATGATGAAAAGTAGTCGTTTTATGCTAAAAATAGATGATTTTAGAAATTACAAATTCCTTGACTTTCAACCCTTATATATCTATTTTTTTGACCTATTTTATTAACATTAATATTTGAGATTATGGCAGATACTTCAGATTTCAGAACTGGACTAATAATAAAGTTTAAAAATAACCTTTTTTCGATTGTAGAATTCCAGCACGTAAAACCCGGCAAAGGCGGCGCATTTGTTCGCAGCATGCTTAAAAATTTACGCACAGGAAAGGTTTTAGATAATACCTTTCGAGCCGGTGAATCAATTGAGATCGTTCGGGTCGAAAGAAGGAAATATCAATACCTTTTTCGCGAAAATGATTTTCTTGTTTGTATGGATAACGATACTTACGAACAGTTAAATGTACCGGTGGAACTTTTTGGCGAAGGTGTGGGTTATCTAAAAGAAAGCGAAGAAATTGAAATATTATTTAACGGAAGCGAAATAATATCCGTTGAAATTCCAATCTTTGTAAATCTTAAAGTAATTGAAACGGAACCCGGATTTAGGGGTGATACTGCAACCGGTGCAAATAAACCAGCGAAGCTTGAAACCGGCGCAACTATTAACGTTCCCTTGTTCATAAATGTCGACGATTTTTTAAGAGTTGATACCCGAACTGGTGAATACGTTGAAAGAGTTAAATCTTAATTAAGGAAGAATATGGATTTAAACCTTATTAAAAAACTTGTCAAAATTGTTGACACGAGTGAAATTACAGATCTTGAAGTTGAAGAAAATGGATTGCGCATAAAGGTTGCTAAGAAACTTAGAACCTTCAAGACTTACGAGCAACCACAAGTCATTATTGGAAATGCTCCCCTTCAGGAAACACACGAGAAAAATTCTTTAACCGAGGGAACAAATACTGCGACAGAAAAACCTGCAAACGTTCACGAAATAAAATCCCCAATTGTTGGAACGTTCTATAGAGCCCCTGCACCCGATGCCGATTCATACGTACAAGTTGGCGACACGATCTCTCAGGGCGCAGTTTTATGTATTGTAGAGGCTATGAAATTAATGAATGAAATTGAATCCGACGTAAGCGGAAAGGTCATTAAAATTCTTGCCGAAAACGGCAAACCAGTTGAATACAATCAACCTTTATTCTTAATTCAAACCAGTTGATTCATTTCTTAAGATATTGAGGGAATTTTGTTTGATAAAATTTTAATCGCTAATCGTGGCGAAATTGCCCTAAGAATTATCCGCACATGTAAAGAATTAGGCATTAAAACCGTTGCTGTCTATTCTGAAGCAGATAGAGACTCTCTTCATGTAACTTTTGCTGATGAAGCTGTATGCATCGGTCCAGCCCCCAGTAAAGAAAGTTATTTAAAGATTCCGGTAATTATTTCGGCAGCTCATATTACGGGAGCCGATGCTATTCATCCTGGTTACGGTTTTCTAGCTGAAAATGCTAATTTTTCCGAAATATGCGCCGAGTCTGCTATTAAATTTATCGGTCCATCCCCGCAAATGATAAATGCGATGGGTGACAAAGCATATGCGAAAAAAACTATGCGTAAAACAGGAGTTCCTGTTGTCCCTGGTAGTGAAGGCGTGGTAAAAGATTCCGCTGAAGGGAAATCTATTGCCGAGGAAATCGGTTACCCGGTTATTATTAAAGCCTCTGCCGGTGGTGGTGGCAAAGGGATGCGAGTAGTTTGGGAAAAAAGTGAGTTCGACAATGCTTTCCAAATGGCACAAAATGAAGCTGGCTCCGCTTTTGGTAATTCGGAAGTTTATTTGGAAAAATTTGTAGAAAATCCGCGACATGTAGAGATCCAGGTTTTGGGTGATTCTTTTGGAAATGTTTATCATTATGGAGAGAGAGATTGTTCTGTTCAGAGAAGGCATCAAAAATTGATTGAAGAATCACCTTCACCAGCACTTGACCAAAAATTGCGCGAGAAAATGGGTGAAGCCGCAAAACTTGGCGCTCATGCAGTAAATTATGAAGGCGCCGGAACTATAGAATTTCTGCTTGATAAACATAAAAATTTTTATTTTATGGAAATGAACACGCGTATTCAAGTTGAGCATCCTGTAACAGAGTACGTATATGGTGTTGATCTTGTTCGTCAACAAATTCTTGTAGCTGCCGGAGAAAAAGTAGAAACTCTTCCACAACAACCAAACGGTCACAGTATAGAATTTAGAATAAATGCGGAAGACCCTGAAAAAGGATTTAGACCTTCACCTGGCAAAATTACATCTGTACATTTTCCCGGCGGATTTGGTGTACGTGTTGATTCTCATATTTATAACTCCTACTCGATTCCTCCTTATTATGATTCCTTGATTGCTAAGCTTATTGTATGGGGGCAGAATCGTGAACATGCAATTGCCAGAGGACGAAGAGCGCTTGAATAATTTCTTG
>JAJYCM010000229.1 GCA_021778375.1 Bacteroidota bacterium | reverse complement strand
TCCGATCTTGTGTATGGAGTCGCAACAAACTCAAGGAAACGGAGCCAAAATCAAGGAATCCCGATGACTCTGGATCAGAAGAGTCCAGGTTCGAAACCTGGTGAGGCAGCTAATTCCAGTTGAAATCTTATCGCAATTCAAAAACAATCTGTTGGATTGTCTTCAATGTGCTTGGGACAACACAAATTCCAAGAACAAAACCTACTTTTGCTCTTCTCTTTTCCGGTATACAAAGGATTAAAAAACGGTATTTTTTTTCGATAATTGACTATTGATGAGATATAGTAGATTAACGCAGTTTGCACCGGGTCAATTTCGATATTTTTATTTGCCTTAAAATATTTTACTATATTATTGCAGTATAAATCTTTGCTTTTTTGTCAAGATATTTCATTTGCTTTTTTCCTAAACTTGCGGTTTTTCGCATCATGTATTACATAGTTTTTAATTTTTAAGCTGAACTGAAATAGAGAAAATACTATAAAATGAAAAATGCCAACTCCAAATCCTTTCATCCCAAAAACATCGACCTATTATTCGCTATTTTGATTTTATTCTTTCTAACCCATTTAGTAAACGCCGAAGGAAAGCATAAGTTGAATATTATATCAATTCATGCTGCGAAGGCTGATACGAATAATGATTACATTCCGGATTTACTAGGAAAGGAAGTAAAGGTCGCCGGAAGAGTTAGTTTTCCGTCTAAAATCCTAAGTTCATTATTTTTAGAAGCATACATTCAGGATTCATCCGGCGGAATATTTCTCTTTTCAAAAAATTATAGATACGATCTTGAACTTGGAGATAGCGTAATTGCTACTGGACGTATAGGACAATATATGGGGCAAGTGGAGTTAAATGATCCCAATGTCCGAATCATTAAATCAACAATAAAGCGAATTCCCCAGCCTCTTTCAATTTCATTAAATAAAAATAATGCGGAATCTTATCAAGGTATATTGGTAAAAGTGGAAGTTAGAGTTATAAATAAACTATCTAATAATGGAGGTACTTCTCTTTCTGTGGTGGAACGTAACGGAAGTGATTTCCTTTTTTCAATTTTTACTTCGAAGTATTCTG
This sequence comes from Bacteroidota bacterium, assembly GCA_021778375.1. Lineage (GTDB taxonomy): Bacteria > Bacteroidota > Ignavibacteria > Ignavibacteriales > Ignavibacteriaceae > FEN-1297. The sequence goes on along the minus strand of JAJYCM010000229.1, from coordinate 3,651 downwards.
CGGACAATAATATATTAGATGGGATAAATATCGGTGACATTATAGAAGTTACCGGCATTTTAGGTAAATATGATGGCGAAATGAAGCCAAATTCTTTTTATCAAATTTATCCCAGATATACTTCGGATATTGTAGAAGAAAGAGGCAAAACATTCTTCCTTATTAATTATATAATTGGTTTGGTTGGTATTCTAATTATTGTTTTGTTATGGGTTATCTCTTTAAAGATTCAAGTAAAAAAAAGAACTAAAAAGCTCTCTGAATCGGAAGAAAAATTCAGAATGCTTGCCGAATCTGTCTCTTATTTAATAATAATCTTTGACGGAAACGGTTTTTTGTATACTAATCCCGCAACTGAGATAATAACTGGCTATTCATCTGGGGAACTAAAGGGGAAAAAATTCTGGGACTTAATGCATCCCGAGAACAAAGAAATTGTCAAGGAAAGAGGATTAGCAAGAATTTCCGGAGAAAAGGTACTGGCTAATTACGAAATAAAGATTCTGACAAAAAATGATGAAATAAAATGGCTTGATTATTCTGCTGCATTAATAAAATATAAAGATAAAAATGCATTAATCGGTACAGCTTACGATATTACCGAAAAGCATAACATTATGAAGGAATTAAAAAAGTTCTCTTATGCAATAGAACAAAGCCCTTTGTCAATTATTATTACAAATACGAAAGGTGACATCGAGTATGTGAATCCAAAGTTTTCACAAATTTCCGGATATAATTTTGATGAAGTAATCGGCAAAAATCCCAGATTTTTAAAATCAGGTGAAACTCCCGCGACAGTCTATAAGGAGTTGTGGGATTCAATTATTTCAGGAAAAGAATGGCACGGTGAGTTTAAGGATAAAAAGAAAAGTGGAGAATTTTTCTGGGAGTCTGTTTCTATTTCTCCGGTCAAGAATGAACTCAGCGAAATAACAAATTATCTTGCTATTAAAGAAGATATTACTCACAAAAAGTTTATCGAAAATGAATTAATTATTGCTAAAGATATAGCGGAGGAAATGAACCGGATAAAATCTAACTTCCTTGCAAATATGAGTCATGAACTTAGAACTCCCATGAACGGAATCCTTGGGCTTTCAGATCATTTAGAGCTTACTTTGAAAGAAAATGAAGAAAAAGAAATTGCCCACATGATTAATAAAAGCGGAAAACGTTTAATGGAAACGTTAAACCAGTTATTAGATTTAGCCCGCATTGAAGCAGAAAAACAAGATATCCATTTAGAGCCAACTTTAATTGCTTTCAAAATAAATGATGTAATAAATCTTTTTAAAATAAATGCGCTTAAGAAAAATGTGACACTTCATTTTATTGATGAATACCCTGGCGTCACATTACTTGTTGACGATTCTATAATAAGTCAGGTGCTGAATAATCTAATAGATAATGCTATTAAATATACCGAAAAGGGAAGCGTGACTGTCAAATTAAGAAAAAAGATTATGGAAGGAAACGATTCTGTTATTATCGAAATTATCGATACGGGGATAGGAATTCCTAAGGAATTATTAGGTACAATATTTGAGGAGTTTAGACAAGCTAGTGAAGGGTGGGGACGAAAATTTGAAGGCACCGGACTTGGCTTAACACTGACAAAAAAGTTTGTCGGAGTAATGGGTGGTACAATTGCAGTTGATAGTATTCCCGGAAAAGGTTCGATATTAACTCTAACTTTTAAAACTTACTCTGCTCCAATAGATAACCCTAATCAAGTAATCGATATTATTGCGGTAAAGAATTATGTGAATGAAGAAATTACACTTCCTTTAATCCTTTTAGTTGAAGACGATGATAGCACAAAATTAGTTTCAAGATTATTTCTGAAAGATTATTGTGTAATGGAGTTCGCCGGTAGCGGAGAAGAAGCGATAAATCTGGTTGAAAAGACGAAATATCAAGCAATATTTATGGACATAAATATGAAAGGTATGGGAGGGGTCGAGGCTGCGAAAAGAATTAAAAAAATGAAAAATAAATCCCACATACCTATAGTAGCTTTTACGGCATTTGCAATGAAAGGAGATAAAGAAAGATTTATGGATGAGGGATTTGACTACTATATCTCTAAACCATTCACTAAAGAAGATTTAATTAAGCTCTATAATTCTATTATGAGTGTTAATTCCTAGCGGCAAGCAGAAAGTAAATAGTAATAAGTCTCAAAAAATATTTGGTAAGTTCTATTTAACCCATTTCAGTTTCGAGGCTGTAAAATATTCTGGAGTGTTTAGAATAAACTGTAGACATTTCTACTCCCTAATTTGTTTAAATGCATCATTACCTATTTCATCGGTAGCTACACATCTTCAAAAATTTGATAAAAATAATTCTAAGCATAGATCTTCCATTGCGGCTTGTTGCCCAATGTTTTAATTCACATTTGCAGTTGATTTGTCCAATCACGAAACCTTATAGTAATCGGAGTTCACCGGTTTTCTCTTTATTTCGTTATTCCGAAAAGATTTTCCAGCAGAATATATACTTCCTGCCAATCGGGTTCAAATTTGTTTTTAAGTTGTAAAGCCCCAGATAATTATATGCAAATTTTAATCTTCTGCCGGTAAAATTTATTAAAAATTCTTTTGTCAATTTCGGGCTATCATAAATTATATATGGAACTTAACCTAAGCTCCAAGAAATAAACTCTTCTTGCTTTATTTTTCCAAAACATTATACGGCTATTACTTCTCAAAATAAAAGCATCAAGAATTTCGCCTATCCCTAATTGATATGAAATAGATTGGGTATATGATAAAATTCCGAAATAATTTTTCACTCTATAATTCTAAATGTCGAATAATATTTTGAATAAAGGTAACGATTAAGTGAGATAAAGATTTTGATAATGAACACCAAAAAATATGGTTTATAATTTATGGGCACTTCTAAAAACTTCAATATTCTCTACGAACGTTGCGTATTCTTTGCGTACTCTGCGTTAAGTATTTGTAAATGATAGTTTTTAGAAGTGCCCTTATTATATTTAGTGCGATATTATTATCATATCGATAAAAGAGCTAATATTCTTCGAGAATCAGGGAAAATAGAACGAATTGAAGAATACGAACCGAAAATCTTAAACTAATATTTTAGAAAGAATAAACTTGTTAAGCTATCGGTACAATTCCGGATTTGTTTATTATTAGAGTCAAGATATTATTTGAATGAATTTAGGAGATAAAAATGATTAATAAATCTGAAAAGCTTCAGCCTTTTGAAGAAAGGGGATACAACAAAAGATAAATACTCAGTTTCAGTTTCTATCGTAATTAAATAAAATATTTATCTCATTTCTATTGACAAGTTCCGATGTACAACTTATAAACACTTCATAATTATTATAGGAATGTTTATTTTGAAATATGGCTCGAAAAATTTAAATAAAATTAGCGAATTTGTTTGATGTTTGATACATTATTATAGATATTGGTACTAAAATCATTGTTTTTTGTGTCAAGATATTTCTTTTGTTTTTGCTTGACCTTGACCGTAAACCTGAACTTGCGTATTAGTGTGCTATGGTATCCAAAAATACCTTTTTACAAAATAATCATGATAGATAAATAATTTTGATTTCAGCTATCTGTCCAACATACAACGAAGCTAATTATATCAAGGATATAGTTG
>JAJYCM010000228.1 GCA_021778375.1 Bacteroidota bacterium | reverse complement strand
ATAAAGACATCAATAATTTTGACAATACCTTTAACAAGGTCCAGCTAGGAATAAAATTAAATGAAGAAAATATTAACCCTAAGATTGCTAAATATCTTTCCGAGAAAACAGAAATAAAACCAAAAACAATTGACGGGAAAGGGAAAGAATCTAAACCTGATTTTTTAACTGTCTTTTTCACTTCATTTATTTTTATCATTCTTTTAATGATGATGATACTTTCATCAGGCGGCATGTTGATTCGAAATCTTGTCGAAGAGAAATCAAATCGGTTAATTGAAATCCTTGTTTCAAGTTGTTCGCCAAATCAACTGCTAACCGGAAAAGTTTTAGGACTTAGTTCTTTAGGCTTAACACAAGTAATCATTTGGGGCGTAATTGGATTTGCCTTAGCCGGGACATCCACTATTCCAGTTAATGCTTTCAATAATATTATTCCGACGCTCATATATTTTATACTTGGATTTGTTTTTTACACTGCAATTTTTGTCGGTATTGGTTCTATTGTAACCACAGAGCAAGAAGCCCAGCAAATAACCAGCTACCTTAGTCTCACACTCGTGTTACCTATTGCGATTAGCGTCCCTGCTATTGAACATCCAGATTCCCTTTTCGTTCATGTTTTATCTTATATCCCTTTTACAATCCCATCGATAATGATTTTAAGATTTAATATAGAAACGATTCCTTTTCCAGAAATTTTAGTCACATTAATTATAATGATCGTATCAATTTATCTTGCGATAGTCGGCTCATCAAAAATTTTCCGGATTGGAATTTTATCATACGGGAAAAGACCTTCGATTAAAGAATTAATTAACTGGATTAGAGAATAATAGGTCCTATGTTTTACTTGTCATCCGCCATAGCAGCTATACTTCCCATGATGATATATTTAGTTATCATTTGGCGATTCGACAGATACGACAGGGAACCATTCAGCTTTGTACTGATTAACTATTTATGGGGAGCACTCGGGGCAATATTTTTAGCAATTATTGGAAGCGCCATTATTGAGACAGTATTATCTATCTGGATAAAAAGTCCTATTAAATTAAATCATATTGAAACTATTATTGTTGCCCCATATGTTGAAGAAATTACAAAGGGATTATTTCTCTTTATTATTTTTACAAATAGAAGATTTGATAATATAACAGACGGTTTAGTATATGGAGGCGCAATTGGTCTCGGATTCGGAATGACCGAAAATTTTCTTTACTTCATTACATTCGGGACCAATTTTTCCGAATGGCTTATCATCGTGGTAATTCGTACGTTATTTTCCGGTGTTATGCATTGCGTAGCTACTGCAACTTTCGGAGCTTTTCTTGGGTTTTCAAAATTTAAGGGAACGCCTTATAAAGTCGCGTTGCCAATACTTGGATTAGCTATAGCAATTTTTATCCATTTTGCATGGAACTTAAGTGTCAGCTTTCAATCTACGGCTCCTTTGGGATTTCTTTTTATGTTTATCACTGTTTTGATTTTTATAACAATATTTTCTTTTGCAATTTTGAGTGAGAAAAAAATAATATATAACGAACTATTTGAAGAATCAGCAAAGGGCTTAATACCTTTTGAACATTTGGCGATCTTAAATTCCTCTAAAAGGAATAGAAATGGTTGGGTTGATGAAAGCATTCGTAAGTTATATATTAGTGCAGCAACAACTTTAGCTTTTAGAAAAATGGAATTAAAGAATTCGTCCGGATCAAGTAAAATATTTTATGAAAAGGATATTGAGTATTATCGCCAATTTATAGCAAACTTACTTTATAAACCGATTGATTTTATCTCATGAAACTTGATTCAATAATTTACCTAATAGCAAATTCTTCTCTTTTTAATGCGACTGAAATTCCAGTTTTTGAAGCATTAGACAAAGAGAACTCTTTACTACTTTATAACGCGCTAGCATTAAACCACCATGAGAACCTGAGCCTGATTTCAGATACTTACACCTCAGTTTATTGCTTTGATGAGAAAGACCGAGAATTCCTTCCTGGTATGTTTAATTCGGATCATTCAGATACCTTTTTTGCGGATACAAGCAATAAGACCAAATTTATAAAAAGATTAGCAGATAAATATTCAAACCAACATTTAAATAACCTGATCATTTTTACTAATTCAATCGGAATTAACCAATCAGATATTTTAAGAGCCTTTAACTTACTTTCTATGGAAGATGAGGCAATTGTAATCGGCAAAGCAAAGAATAATGGCATAGCTTTTTTGGGATTTAATTCCTTCAACAAAAATTTATTCCAAGAGATAGATTGGGACGACATTAATTACGAAAACCTTCTCCCAATGGTTAACAAGCATGAGAATTTTATTCATGTAATGAATAATTATCTTTCTATTCAAAAATTATACGACTTTAAACAGCTTTATGTTGAGTTATCTAAAAAGGAAAGCCTAAGTTATTGCAGTCAACAGATGCACGAAAAATTTACACATTTATTCATTGAATACAAGGAGCTTCTTAAATGAGCATTGTCGGAATTTTTGGCGGCACTTTCGATCCGATTCACACAGGACATTTAATTACCGCACAAGCCGTTCGTGAACTAAGAGGATTGGATAAAATAATTTTTATCCCTGCTTTCATTTCGCCTCACAAAACAGAAATACCAACATTAAGCCCAGAACATAGATTTGCTATGGTCAAACTAGCGATAAAGAATATTCCGTATTTTGATTTTTCGGATTTAGAAATCAATACTGCCACAATTTCATATACAATAGAAACATTGAGAGTTCTTATAAAAAAATATAATAAGATAGAATTGATAATCGGTTATGATAATATTTTAAAATTCAGCTCCTGGAAAGAGCCTGACGAAATCTTAAAGTTGGCAAAAATAATTGTTTTAAATAGAAAATTAACCCAAGAACCAATCGATAAGGACCGTTTTTACAACTCTGCGTTATTTGTCGACACACCCACTATTGAAATTAGCTCAAGTGAAATAAGAGAAAGAGTATCTAAAAATTTACCGTTAAATTTTCTCGTACCGGAAGAAGTACAAAAATACATTTACCATTTTAATTTATATAAGGAGAAATAAATGAAAATATTAGTAACAGGCGGAGCAGGTTTTATTGCTTCCCAAGTTTCAGACGCTTTTGTTGCCGGAGGTAATGAAGTTTTTATAGTTGATAATCTTTCGACCGGATTTGAAAAGAACATTAATCCAAATGCAAAATTTATTAAAGCAGATATATGCGATAAAAATTTAATCGATCTTTTCGAAAAAGAAAAGTTTGACGTAGTTAATCACCACGCTGCTCAAATGGATGTGCGCCGTTCGGTTGCCGATCCGGCATTTGATGCAAATACGAATATTCTGGGGACAATAAATCTTCTTCAAAGTTGCATAAAGACGGGAGTAAAAAAGTTTATGTTCGCTTCCACAGGGGGAGCAGTTTATGGCGAACAAAAATACTTCCCGGCAGATGAAGCGCATATTACTTTTCCGTTGTCGCCATACGGTATTTCAAAACTTGCTGTTGAAAAATATTTGCACTTTTATCATTCACAGTATCAGTTGAATTATTCAATACTTCGCTATGCAAATATTTATGGACCGCGCCAAAATCCATTTGGTGAAGCTGGGGTAGTTGCTATTTTCACTTCTAAATTACTAAAAGGAGATCAACCAATAATTAATGGCAGTGGAGAACAAACCAGAGACTATGTATTTGTCGGCGACGTTGTTAAAGCAAATACTTTAGCTCTTAAAGATGAAACAAGCGATGTGTATAACATCGGCACTTCAATAGAGACTAATGTAAACGAACTTTTCAATATGCTTAATAAAATAATTGGCAAGGGACAAGTAGAAAAGCACGGACCTCCGGCTTCGGGTGAACAGATGCGCAGCGTAATTACTTCAGATAAACTTTTCGGAAAATTTAATTGGCGACCATCTACTTCACTTAGCGAAGGATTACAAAAAACAGTAGAATATTTTAAAAATTAAATTTAAGATTCAAAAAGTTTGAAATAGAAATCCAATTACGGAATGATTGAAAATATTTTGTTAGAAAAATTGTTTCAAAATGACAGACGAACCGTGGCGCGAGCAATTTCAATGGTTGAATCAGATAGCCCCGCTTCGATAGAATTATTAAAAAACCTTTATTCAAAAGTCGGCAGCGCCTATCGAATAGGAATTACCGGACCTCCTGGAGCTGGTAAGAGCACGATAACTAACCAGCTTGCAAAATATTACCGATCAGAAAATAAAACTGTAGGAATTATTGCTGTTGATCCAACGAGTCCATTTACGGGCGGAGCTTTGCTGGGTGACCGGGTCAGAATGAATGAAATAGGCCAAGATCCGGGCGTTTTTATCCGCAGCATGGCAACCCGCGGAAGTTTAGGAGGATTAAGCAGAAAAGCTAACGATGCTGCAGATATACTTGATGTTGCCGGCTATGATTTTATTCTTTTTGAAACTGTTGGCGTAGGTCAATCTGAGTTAGATATTGCTAAAGCAACAGATACAACCATCGTTGTTTTAGTTCCTGAATCCGGAGATGCAGTCCAAGCGATGAAAGCCGGTTTAATGGAAATCGCTGATTTTTTTGTCCTTAACAAAAGCGATCGCCCGGGATCAGAGCAAGCCGTAACAGCGCTCAGAACAATTTTGATGATGAAGGATCATGATCGAACATCATGGCTGCCAAACATCATTAAAGCGGTTGCAATAGAAAATAAGGGCATTAGTGAAATAGCAGAAGAAATTTTGGACCACAAGAATTAT
>JAJYCM010000227.1 GCA_021778375.1 Bacteroidota bacterium | reverse complement strand
AAAATCACCATAAATAGCGTGAAGATTTATTCGCTGCTTACCGGGAAGAAGACTCATTACTTTTTCGATATCTTTACGCAATTGATCAATCGTTTTTGCCTTTCCAGGATGATTGCCTGTTACCTGGATACCGCCGCCTCCAAGTTCTGCATCTGGTGTCTCAAAACCTGCAACGTCATCTGCTTGCCAGCAATGAAGGCTTAGCTTTATCTTGTCAAGTTTTTTTATTGCTTCATCCGTATTAACGCCTAATAATGCATACTGCTGTTTTGCATGCTGATATTCAGCCTCGATCGTCTTTATATCCTTCATGTTTATTGTTTCCTTAATAATAATTGCTTAATGCTTTGCGATATCCTTTAAGTAATGTATAAAAAAATATCTATCTTAAATACAGCTTCGCCCCTTGAGCCACGTTAAAAATCTCTTTGTGGTACAAATCACTTAATGCTTTGCGATATCCTTTGAGAAAATTATCGAACAAATATCCTAAAGTCAAGAAAAAAAAATAATATTTTTTTACTTGCAAAAGGACGTTGAAGTTGCTTCTTAAATAATTTTTCAAATCCCTTCAGGTAGAAACCATTTTCCCATATTAATATCTTTGCCAAATAATACCTTAAGGGCACTTCTAAAAACTATCTTTTATAAAAATTTAACGCAAAGAACGCAAAGAATACGCAACGTTCGCAGAGAATATTGAAGTTATTAGAAGTGCCCTTAAGTTATTTCAGTATCATCATCTTTTTTGTTAAAGAAAAACCACCGGATTGAATTCTATACATATAAATTCCTGGTGCTAATTCTTGCCTGCCGCCAGGCATGTTGGAAGAATCAAAATTTACGGTATAGCTGCCGGTCTTTTGTTCTTTATTAACTAAAGTTGCAATTTCTTGACCTAGCATATTGTACACTTTAAGAGTAACAATTCCGCTTTTTGGTATACTATACTTAATCTGAGTTGATGGGTTGAATGGATTTGGATAGTTTTGTAATAATATATATTTATTAGGTATGTTGGAAGTTCCATTTTCCACAGAAGTAACTTCTGTTTCACTTATCTCAGCTATTTGACAATAATAATTACTAAATGAATCAGCGCTAATTAATGATTTTTTTAAATTTTTCAATTTCAAATTTTCCTATCGGCACAATCAGTCACATTGGCTTTTAATCATTGACTGTTTTAATGAAATACTGTTATAATAATTTTCGTTATTGTAGATTCTTTGACATCCCCTGGGGAGTAATTCTAATTGACCAACCTTAGTCCATATGAAAAACTTTTTCAAGAGGAATTGAAACAGGCGATGAATCGGGATTAGTTTCCATAATATCTGACATATATTTCCACCATTTTTGAACGATTGGATTAGACCCTAAATCTTGTGAGGATGAATCTCCCTCCTGATATTGAACAGCAAAAAGAGTATTTGTCTCTTCGTCAAGGAAAATCGTATAATCTTGTACCCCACTTTCTTGAAGCAATCCTTTCAACTCTGCCCAAATTTCATCATGCCTACGTTTGTATTCCTTTTTGCATCCGGGCTTTAACTTCATCTTAAAAGCAATTTTTTCCATAATTTTTCCTATGCATTTTTAATTATTTCTAATGACCGCCTATCTGCAGCCCTAATAAGTTTCCATAACCAACTATAATGGTAGCAGCAACGAGGGTAAATATTGCCATACCCAGTAAAAATTTTGATAAACCACTTGTATTTTTCCACTCTTTAAGAAATATTCCCCATAAAGAGCCAAATATAATTATGCTTGCCATGTGTAATGTCCAGCTTGAAAACCGATATTTTCCCATTTGCGTTTCTCCCATTGTATAAAAGAAAAACTGGAAGTACCAAACTGTTCCGGCAAGGGCGCTGAAAACATAATTCATGAGTAAAGGAACGCGTGAAGGCGGATCAGCCGGGTCAAGCGCTGCAATTGTTTTACCAACAACTCGAGGTTGGTTTTTACTTTCTGCTGGTGATTCAGTGCGACCAAAATATTCACCGAATGTTCGATTTTTTATCAAGAGATATGAACACCACACTAAATTTGTCACAAAACCACCCGCTGTAATCACTATTATCTTCGGTAATCCAGTCCAAATAGGATTAGAACCATAATGTAGGGCTGTAGTAGATATTGGAACTGCTGAATCAAGCCCGAAAGCAAAGCATGAACTCATTACTCCAGAAAATATCGCTACTAATATCCCCTTTCGTAAATTAAACTCTTTGATTGAGTTGCGTTTCTGCTCCTCGCTCATTTCTTTTTCTTTTGATAAACCGGCTGCAGCAGTTAGCACAATACCCATTAAGGCAAATACTGATCCAATGAGAATAACCTGACCCGGAATTGCACTAAGTTTTGCCCCTATAGTTCCGTCAAATATTGGAGGCACATAAGTGCCGAATAAAGCTGTAAGACCCAAAATTATTCCAGTCCCTAAAGATAGACCAAGATAACGCATTGTTAAACCATAAGTCAGTCCTCCCGCACCCCAAAGTAAGCCCCAGAAAAATGTCCATGCTAAAACACTGAACGGCTGTTGACCCAAAACCTGGGTTAAATGTGGAACCAGTATTAAGCCAAGTATCCAGGGAGCAATTATCCAGCTAAAGACACCGCCTAATAGCCAATAAACCTCCCACGACCATTTCTTTACAACTTTGAATGGTACATAAAAACTGCCCGAAGCTAAGCCTCCGAGCCAATGAAAAATTACACCAAGAATTGGATTTGCTATCATTTAGGAACTCCTTGTATTTTAATAAATTGGAAGAATGATCTTAAATAAATAATTGTTTTAACCTCCACCAAAACGTGGATTAACTACATTATTATATATTGAACCAAAAGAATATGAGATACCAAAACCACCCCAATAACTGAAATTTGTTTGTATCTGCACATTCTGTGTCAGAAGATTTTCAAGGGTTTCACTGGCTAGAGGTAAAGATATTTGATCTTGGATTTTTGAATAACCAACATTAACATTAACTGATAATCCATTATATAATTCCATCGATACACTACTACTAACACCTAAATCAAACAAATTAAAATCATTCAAATAATTCGAACCAGAGGCATTTATGCTCATATTCCCCCATGGTCTTATCAATGACAGTGTCAAATTTAAGGAATTGCTCCATAAATCCTCTTCCTTTTTGAATAGGATCGTCTCCTGAATATATTTATTATAAATATGCTTTACCTGATAATCAATTCTAAACTGTCTTTCATTTGAAACTGAGTATGGAAAAATGTTGAACTCAATCCCGGGTGCAACATAAGCGCTAATATTTATATTAGCATAAGTTGAAGAAACAATTCCTCCCCAAATACCCCAGGACCAATTACTATCAATTGATTTAACAATATAAGTACTAAAACTTTGAGCCCTTGAAAGATTTAATATTTCTGTTGTCTCAGTCCCACTATTATAAATGTAACGATTTTCGTTGTAAGATGAGCTAACGTTAATATTAAATTTAGAATCTTCAGTAGTTCTATCCGCAAAAAATGATCCGTTCAGATACATCGCTTTTTGATTTGCTTGACCGTTAAAATTTCCGTTTAAGCTTGTTCTAAAAAGCCAATAATCCCAGTCATCTTTTTGATTAACTTTTTTTTGCGGTTCTGTATATGATATATTTATTTTATCGGATAATCCGGATTTTACAAGATATTCGAAAAAGCCCAATTCAAGGGCTTTTATCATTTTCTTTCGAGATATATCTTCTGTATCGTTCTGGTTTGTTAAATACTTTACGGTATCTTTTACGTTTGTAAAATTATTCTGTCCTATAAAATATATCGTAAAATATGTCCCGCCTGCAGCGGTTTTTTGTGAGGTAAAGAGGACATGAATATCTGCTTCTTTCTGGTCACGAACATAATTGACAATAGGAATCTGTTCTTTAATGTAATTCAAATCAATATAAGGATAATCGATAAAAACAGTAGGAATATGTCTTTGTTGAGTAAAAGAAGTAGTTGTACAAAATATTACAATCAAAAAAATTATTTGAAAAATTTTCCGGCACATAGTAATTCAAAATCTTCGATTATTCAACAAATTTTTACTATTGGAATTCCTAACAGAATTCCAAGTTTTTCGATCTTACCGGCAATATGCCCTAAACCAATTGCACAATGATGTGCCGGACCTTGTTTGGACCATAAATTAATGAACTCTCGAGCGCCAATTGAAAAACGGTAACGGCTGTTTGTGTTGCCTATTTCGAGTACCGGACCAGCTACCGATTCACCTTCTGCTATAAGTAAAAAGAGTCCATCTTTTCCCTGAACTACCGATAGTAATGTTACAGGTCCATTTTTTACTGTCATCTGAATTGAAAGTCCTTTACCAGGTTTACCGTGATATATTGGCAGGGGCACTAATTTAACGCGACCTTCTGCAATTTTAAAGTGAGCAGGTCCATCATGTCCAAGCATAATAATATCATCATTAAAATCCATGGCATAAAACTCTGAGAAAGAGCCGCCTGCTCCGAATGAATCCATTATCTTCATAGCTTGAGCGTTTTTCACTTCACATTCGCCTGCTACCGGGACATGTTTACCGATCAGAAGAGTATTTCCGGCTATGACAGATGTTACGATATTTTCATATTCGTTTCCTGAAGTACCTTCATAATAGTAAGCCAACGAACCAAGTTTATGAACAAGTACAAGCTTATCAAGAGCAATTGATGTACGAGCTGCGCGTTCAATTTCTTTAGGTTCACATTCTGGAGAAACTTCAAACTCTTTATGAAACTCTTTTATC
>JAJYCM010000017.1 GCA_021778375.1 Bacteroidota bacterium | reverse complement strand
AATACGATGGTAAATCCAAATCGGTAGCTTTGCCTATAAATCATGAAGGTAGTTACTTGTATTAGGTATATGGCTGTTCAATACTAAAGAACACTGCCGCATGGAAACTACGAACTGTAGCACTGGAATTTCGCCTGTATAGACTACGGACACGAAGCGCGGATTACTGATAGCCCAAAATGTTAGACATTTGATTTGAAAAGAAAATTCAGATACTTAGGATTGCGCTCATCTTCTTTGGTACCAAAAACCAAATATGCACCACTTATAATTTGATTATCATAATCAAATTCATTTAAGCCAATTGAACCAACATTTATTCTGTAAGGATTATAGCAGAATTGATTTTTCTTAACGAGGAAATATGATTGGGCTGTTTCTTCGGGATTTAGATTTTCATTTAGGAATATTCCTACTTCATTTGATACACCTAATACCTTCCAATTAACATCAGAAAAATTTGCAGGTTTAATCTTGTTATCATTAAGTATAATGTAATCTTTTAGTTTAACAAAGGGATATTTCCTATCACGCTTTAATAGTTCTTTAATTTGGTTAAGATGATAATTTTCAAGTAAAGAATCGTCGCCTAAATTAAATATGAATTCACGGGCAATATCCAGTTCTAAGTAGTTCTTTGGATTTAATAAAGACAAATACTTAATCGCTTCATCTTTTCTATCATGAGTTAGATGGAAATAAATTTCATCTAAGGAAAGATTAGTATTGCGGTCTATTCCGTCAACAATATCTTTCCATGTTTTTAGTTCATCTTCTGTAAGATTACTTCTATAATTGCTGAGATTGAAAGAGTAAGTATGTGCTTTTTCAATACGGCTGGCAATTTCATTCTCAATTTTGCTTTCAAGGATTTCATCAAACTGCAAAAGCTGACGGGAGATTTCTTGTTTATCAATTTTACCGGCTTCAAGTTTCTTTTTAAGGTCTTCTTCGAGCTTAGTTTTTTGTTCCTTACCTTTTAATGCAAGCTCTTCGCGTGTTTCTTTTTTAATTTTCACTTTGATACGAGGATCGAGAGCCTTAATCCATTTAGCGGGAATTAGAAATGAGTGCTTGGAGGCCGGGGGCTGCTTATCTTGTTTTATGTAGTTGTAATACAAATCCAGACATTCTACCAACTGACAGCCGGTAGTTTGTTTACGGTTAGTGCCCATAGTGTAGCCGTCATTGGTTACTTTGAAGAACCAAACATTTTCTGTGGTCTTACCTTTTTCAAAAAGAAGGATAGAAGTTTTAGGACCTTGACCATTCTTACTTACAAAGACACCTTGAGGTAAACTGATAATTGCTTTGAGATCGGCTTCATCTAATAACATTTTTCTAAGAGCTTTTGCGCTAAACTGATCCCATGAATGGAAACCTTCAGAAACAATGGTTGCGCATGTTCCGCCTTTCTTGAGATGTTCAAACATCAGCTTAACAAAAAGAATAGTGGTTTCGGATTCGCGGGAATATTCTGCCCAAACTTCCGGATAAGCTTCTTGATCGCGTTCAGCTCCGAACGGTGGATTTGCTATAACAATTGATTTGGATTCTCCATCTTCAACGGGATTAAATTTAGCAAGAGAATCTCCTTGCTGAATGTTGTGAGGATTAAGTCCGCGGATATAGAAATTTATTGCCGCCATTTTCCTAACCATACCGAGATATTCGAAACCGCTGATACCGCTACGATAAAATTTATGAGCGATATCTTCGGAAGGAAAAGGCAACGGGTTTTTGATAAAATAATTATTGAACCATGCATGTAATTCCGGATGAGATTTAGTACCGGGCCACTTATCAAATTCATTATAGCTTGCTTTAACACGCTGCATGACAAATTCAAAAGTATCGAATAGGAATCCGCCGGTACCACAAGCGGGGTCGAATATTATATCGTTAAAACCGGGATTAACTAAGCCAACCATAAATTGGCGTATGTGATCGGGAGTTCTGTAAAGACCGATGTCTTTTGTTCCACCGCTTTCTGATAGAGAAGATTCAATAGCATCACCAAGAAGATCTGTTTTTAATAAACGAGATTCGTCAATCTCTTGAACAAGACTTATAATCTCGGCAAGGTTTCCACTTGTAACATTGTTTGTAAAATTAGAGTTGGAAAAAACTTCCTCTATTAAGACCAGTTGATCTTGCACTTTAGGTGGAAAATTACCCTTATAGACTTTACGGGTTAAAGAAATAATCTTAGAATAGAATGGAAATATATTTTGATTTAATTGAGAAAGTAATTGTTCGTTTGATACACTTAATAGAAATGAGAATAATTTTTTTTCATCATCCCCAACGAATAAATTTCTTAACTGTTTGAATTCTTCTTCTTGTTTTAGTTTTACTTCAAAAATTCTTAACAGCAGCAATTCGATAATATATTCAACCCGCTGAACCGGAGTTCCCGCCGGGCGTAATTTGTTGTGAAGCTTTTTTAATATTCGATTAGTATCGTTATCGGCGTAATGAACAGTTGAACGAGCCATAATTAGATTAAACTTTATGTTTTGTTGTCAATTTATTTAAGTAATTGATGATCATTTAGTATTAAAATATATCTAAAGTTAGAGACACATTCTAATAATTCAATAAAAAAACGAATTGATTATTAATCCACTGTTTAGTGGGAATTATCGAGTTCTTCAAACTTTGTAAAGAGGGATGGCGGATCGTTGGTGGTTCGCCGGCAGAATTCTCCGGATTTGAAAAAGAATTAGTGTTATTGATTCTAAATCTATCATAATCTATTCCCGAAGAGATGGATATCCCAAGAACGGCAGCAAATTACAGTTGCTGCCGAAAATTAGAAACGGTTTTTAAATACTTGATTATAGCTGATTTTTTTCTTCTTCTATCGGCGTAACGAAGTATACGATTTACATTAACAGTATACTTATTAAATACCTCGTTAAAAATATTCTTCATTTCGGAACCTTGTTGAGAAGAAAAAATATTATCATCACAAAATATATCAACAAGCATTTTTTCAACTGTTATTGTAGTTACTCCTTTTATATTTTGAACAGGAGCCTCGGATACTAATGATTTAATTATAATTGCATTATTTTCAGTAGATAGATATCTGGTGATAACGTCTTTATCATACTCTAAAAACACAGGATAGTTATTATCCTTCAAGAAATAAAATACCGGTTCCATAGAATCTTTTTCAACCTCAACCAAAAGATAAAATTTTCCAGGCTGGTGAATCAGCATCTGGTCCAGAGAAATATGGTTCGCCAATCTTAATTATTTCATCTTTTGTAATGAATAGATTTACCGGTTTTTCTGCATTCTGTTTATTAAAATATTTTGCATTATTTTTTGAATATCATAATTATTCCCAAACAAATTTATTAGGATTCCATTTGAGTTTATCATCAGAAAAAGCCGGCTCGATGAATGAATTCATTTTATCGACAACTTTAGTAAAATTATTTTCAGCACTTAATTTATTACGTTCAAGAAAAGAAGACCATTGAGTTTGTTTTTGAGGATTAGCTTTGAAGTTTTTTTTGTAAATTTCTTTACGAAGCTCTATATCCGTACCGCGATGCTCAAAGGTTGCCATAATTGCTTTTTTAAGTATATCTTTTTTGAATTGATAATTTCCGGCAAAAAAGAGGATATCATAAAAATCTTTCATTCTACTTGTCTCGAGTTGAAGTGAAGCTATTGCTTCAAACTTTTCTGCGATTGCACTTTCGACAGAATATACTTTTAAGCGGGGTGCGGGTAAATCGAGTAATACCGGGAAATCAATTTCTATAGGGCCGCCGGTAATTTTATCACCGAAGCCAATATCTAATTGAACTCTTTCTTTAGAGTTTTCGAGATAGGCGTAAAACTTAATCCGGACACCGTGATAATCTCCATCTTCTACAATATTTTCGGAATCAATATGAGCCGCATCGAAACGCAAGCCGTCTTCAAAATTAATATTTAGAATGTCTGCTATTATTCCAGCTATCTTATCCTTCTCATTTGTAATTGATGAACCAAGAAAATCAATATCTTTAGTCGGACGTGAGCGGCTAATATCATGAGCTACAAAAAGTAAAGCACCTTTTAGGATGAGATTGTTTGAATATATTGATTTTGATAGACGAAATAGAAAACGCTCCTGGATATACTGGCGCAAGATGCTTTGGAATTCTTTACCGGTTTGGATTGAAATATTTCTAAGTCTTTCTTTAACGGAAGCAGAAATATTTTTAAGTTCTTTTTTCTGCTTCATGACAGGATAGCCTTTACCATTGGTTCAATTTTTTTCTTAACGCCGCATATCTCAGAATACTCAAGAAGTTTTGGAATGCTTCTGCCTTTACGGTTCTTAAGGTATTCTTTTAGAGATTCAACAGCTACATCTTCACCAAGCTTGTTCATGTAACGGAAAAGATCGCCGATTGTTTTTTCTTTGTTATAGATTCTAATTGTTCCGCTCTTTGTTACGATTGTTTCAATACCGGGTTCATAATAATTATCACCGAAGTAATAGACTTTTATAGGCGGGTACTGAAGAATAAATTTATCCGTGTTGTTGGGAACCGCAACATAAATTTCCGAAGGATTGAATGTTGTAAGTTGGTGATAGTCAGCCGCTGAGAGAAGGCAAATGACAGCTTTTTTATTAGAGTTGCACACGTCGGCAAAGCTGCCATGCTCATCCCAGGGATAATCAACAAGTTTGTATAGACCGGGTCTAACTTTATCTATAATACCACTTTCAATCGCCTTTGCTATATCCCTTGTTTGAATTCCACTCTGGCGGAGTATATTCATTCTTGAATAGCCGTTATTCTTTTTAAGTATTTCTATTATTTTTTCCATGTATTCAAAACATTGATTCGTTTACAAGGTAAATATAGTAAAATTACCTTGAAATTGATTCAAACTTAAATCCGACAAAAATATATGGAAGGGAGGTGGAGGGGTGGAGTAGTGAAAACAACATTTTGATGTTTGATAACGGTTTTAAGTCGATTCTTCTAATTTAGTAAAGAGGGATGGCGGATCGTTGATTGTTCGACGGCTGAATTCGCCGGATTTGAAAGGGTAAAGTTAAATATTGTTACTTTTAATTTTTATTTGATTTTATTTCAAAGATTTTGTACCAATAAAAGAATGCTTCCGGATTTGATTTTTTAAGACGATTAAGTTTTGTGTTTAATGGGCTACCTATTTCCCAAGTTCCCAACTGAGACGGTTCAAGGAATTTTTCTATTTTATTAGCGTTGTGTTTAATTAGGGTTGATAAATAGGCGATTTTTGAAGCTTGTATAATTGCTTTTTCTAAATGGTAGTTTTCAGAAAAAATGAAGCCTGCTATACGCTTAATACCTAATTGTAGCTGATCAAAATCTCCTTTACCATCTTGACCCCTGAGAGCAAGGCAAAGAGAGGTTTGATAAATATCTTCCAACACATCATTTTCATTTAAGGTGTTTTGATTCCTATATATGAGTTCAGCCTTGGAGAAATTAGAAAAGGTAGATTTTATTATTTTAATATTGTTTACAACATCGAACAGGTTTCCAATATCATATAATTGTTTGATGATTTCCATACTCATGCTGTCTGCATTTTTAAAGTATGGAACTCCGGTTGTATTGGGCGCAAAAGCGGTTAGTTTATCACCAAGTATATCTTCTAACGAAGGGACGCTTACATTAATAGGGCCTTTGGAAACAGGAAGAAATGAGGACTGAATGGGGATTTGAATAACATTATTATAGTTTACATTTTCATAAAGTACATCTAGAAGTATGTTTTCTTCAGAACCTTTTGATTTATGGAGAGGGGTATAGAAAAATTTATAATGTTCTTTTTTAATTTTTGATTGAGTATTACGCTGATTAAGTTCTTTTCTAATAAAATGTTGTTCTGATGCTACATCATTTAAAATATCATCAAGATTTGCCGGCGACACGGGCAAAATGATATCAATATCGATGGAAAGCCTTTTTGCGGAATTTAATAGCAGCATTAAAGCGGTTCCTCCTTTAAACACAAATTTTAGCTTAAGTTTTGCTAAGCCCTCTACCAGCAGTAATGCGCGAATTACTTTTTCAACAAGTATCTTGTCAGCGTTACGATTTTCTTTTGAAACCTTGTTAATCCAATCTAGTGTTATTGATTCTAAATCTATCATAATCTATTCCCGAAGGGATGGATTTCCCAAAAACGGCAGCAAATTACAGTTGCTGCCGAAAATTAGTAACTGTTTTTAAATACTTGATTATATCTGATTTTTTTCTTCTTCTATCGGCGTAACGAAGTATACGATTTACATTAACAGTATATTTATTAAATACCTCGTTAAAAATATTTTTCATTTCGGAACCCTGGTGAGAAGAAAAAATATTATCATCACAAAATATATCAACAAGCATTTTTTCAACTGTTATAGTAGTTACTCCTTTTATATTTTGGACGGGAGCCTCGGATACTAACGATTTAATTATTATTGCATTATTTTCATTAGATAGATATCTGGTGATAACGTCTTTATCATACTCTAAAAACACAGGATAGTTATTATCCTTCAAGAAATAAAATACCGGTTCCATAGAATCTTTTTCAACCTCAACCAAAAGATAAAATTTTCCAGGCTGGTGAATCATGAATTCATTTAAGACAGAAGTATCCCAAATGCAAAACGTAAGAAACGGGAATTGTCTTTTTAATTTTTTATTCAAAGAATAAATTTTAGATGGGAGTTCGGGTAGATAATTATTTACAGCGCCAATACGGAATTTACCTCTACCAATCCGATTTAATACACCAAGCCGCACAAGATTATAAACCCTCCAATTTACTGTTGAAGGTTTTAAGTCAGGCTCAGACTTTTTGTAAAAAGCAAAAATATCCTTATTGCTAAAGATTGGCAGTTTTTCAAAACGAGCCTTTAGATTATCAATATTTAGTTTGTTTGCAGCGATGTTTATTAAAGTTTTGATGTAAATATAATAAAACTATAAAACGGCAGCAAATGGGAAATGCTGCCATAAATTAGGATAGTGAGTTGGAAGAGGTTGGGGGGATGGTGGAATGCTGGAGGATGGAGTAGTGGAATGTTGGAGTAATGGAATAATGGGGATTTAACAGGGGATTGTTTTTGTAGGGCTGAAGTTGGGATTTCTCACCGGCTAAACCATGCCTATCGGCAGGCAGGGCCGTATATTATATCGCCTTTAGTGTAAATGCTTGCCATTGGTCTTTGTCTCCAAAATATTGTTAAATAGTGAAATGCTATTGAATTCTTTATCTATAGGTGTTTGAACCTTTTGTTTAGAATTGTGCTGTTTTAAGGTTTGCCTCACGGATTCTTGGCTTAACCGAATTGTGTTAGAGTAGATAAATTTCTGTATCTCTTCGTGAGGGATATGAATTCTGTCTTCAATTTGAATAAAACCAATTCTTCCGGAATTGATTAGCTTGCCCAACTTTTCCTTTCCGATACCTAACAGTTTTGCTGCCTCGGATTTAGAATACAGACGGAAATTTAGATCTTCCGTTTTGCCATCATTTTGTTGCTGTAGATTTTCAGACACGTTGTCCCTCTTTCATCATGTTTAAGTACCCTTTGATAATTTGAAATTTGTTTGTTTACATCTGTAAACAACCCCCTGGGTATCGTTCAGATCAACAAAAAAAACTGTAAGATCAATTTACCTGTGTCTTTTTTTTAGCCTTTTAGTGGTTATTCGGAAGGTTTCCTATTATTGGCAAGCCCCTTTATGATTACTATCAGTTAAAATTTGATCATCTTTCTTCTACCCATCTTTTTTATTCCCGTTTTTGCATAATCCCAGATCGTATAATTATTAAACAGCATAACAGTTGTAAAATCAATCTGAACAATTTTTTGGTTCATTTTACGATTGTCGCTATTGATATCACTAAAACCGTAAAACACATTTGTACTTGAAATTCTAATTTAAATACGGAGGTAAAATGAACTTCATATCAATCCCTGAAGCAGCAGAGCTTCTTCAAAAAACCAGGCAGTATGTCTGGGTGTTAATCAAAAACGGTACCCTTAACGGAAAGAAAGTCGGTAGGAATTTTATACTTACTGAAACGGAAGTAAAAAGATACCAAAAATCAAAAAATTATATAAAGAAGAGAAAGGAGGTGAAATAATGAAGGCAAAGAAAGATAAGGCCCCTATCAATTGGGAGATGAGCGTGCTCAAAGTTCTGATTTATTGGTATGCTTTATCTATAATACTACAATTAATATTCGGAAGACATTAATGAATAATTACGACAAGATATATCCATTGTTCGAAAACCAATATAAGGAAAGTGAATTGAATAAATATGTGTGTAAAAAACTTCCTATAGAATGGGAAGAAATTGAATTTGGAGCGTCAGAATCTGTCGCGGAACGACAAACTTCTGATAACTCTAACGATAGTAAATACACTTTAATTGAAGAAGATGCTGGAATAGGCTATTATACTTTTACTAAGGATGGGTCCGTTCAAATTTTAGATTTTTATGTTATACTTGATAGGTGGGTGAAAACCGTCAGAGACGGTGAGCCCCTTTCTTATTATGAAGGCGAGGTTATTATTAAGAACGGGAGCATTATTAGAATCGATAGACTGACGGCTTCAACTTTGGATAACGCCTTAGCATTCAAGAAATATATCGGGAATTTATGCGGGCTTAAAGCAATAATCATAGGCTCTCCTAGCGATGTCGTTAAAGCTATTAAGACTCTTAACCAAGATGCTGAAGAATACGAGGACCATGAATTTGGATATAATAAAGAACTTGATTCATATTAGGGCACTTCTAAAAACTAACAATTATACTTGGTTTATTTTTTCTAAAAAATCGGGTTAATTTATGTTGAATATTATCGTTTTATGTTCCCTATTTTCGGGGATCAATGATCAATCACGAGGATTTTATCCTCCAAGGCATAGCTCACCGAACAAGTTGAACATATCTACTCAAATTGTATGTCAAGTTCATCAAGCCTATCAGTCCATTTGCTCTTTTCTTACCTATCGTTCGTAGATGAATTCCTCTCATAGTGTTGGTCATGTAGCCAAAGACATGTTCTACCCTGACTCTGATTTTTGACTTCTTCCGATTCCTTTCCAATTGTGCCTCGGTTAGTGGAGTGTTACTATAACCCTTTTCATGAATCCTATTGCGGATCCTTTTCTTTTCTAATAATCTGGCTATGTTTTCTCCAGAATAGGCGCTGTCTGCATACAACTCATGGTGACTATCTCTTTTATCTAATAAACTCCTACTCATTTCTTTTATTTTATTGGGTTTATTAATATAACAATAATTTTTTGACTTCTACTTTGTTTTACTTAGTTTTTAGAAGTGCCCTTTAGTTAATTTTGTAGTTTAGGGGAAAGTCAATTGGTGAGATCATGAATAAAAGCGGTGAAATTTTTTTCAAGAAAAAAATAATTCTTGTCAACATTATATTCCTTTCTTTAATAGCTCTCAATAATTGTTCTTATTCTCAAAGCAGGGGTTTGAGATTTGAGCATCTTTCTGTTGAGCAAGGTCTTTCTCAAAGTGTGGTAAAATCTATTGTCCAGGACAGCAGAGGTTATCTTTGGTTTGGAACGAAAGACGGATTGAACCGGTATGACGGTTATAATTTGGTTATTTACAGGCATAATCCCGCAGTGCCGTCTTCCTTATCAGATAACGCCGTCGAGTGCATGTATGCCGACAACAACGGCAATTTATGGATCGGCACTTCTAAGGGCGGCATAAATAAGTTTGATTATAAGACCGAAAAGTTTTCCCGTCTTTCAAATTATATAAATAATACGGAGAGCATTCTAAGCACCAGGATAAATTCTATTTGTGAAGATAAGAACGGGCATCTATGGATAGGCACCGACAAAGGTTTGAATGAATTTAACTCTGCTAATAATAAATACAGAACATTCAGACACAACCCCAAAAATAAAAACAGCCTGGGCAATAACTATATCAAGAAGATTTTTATTGACAACGATAACATAATGTGGGTTGCTACTGTTGCCGGCTTATGCAGGTTCGATTCAAATCAGGAAATATTTATTAATTCTTTTCCTGATGTTGTAACTATTTATGAAGACAGAGAAAGTATTTTGTGGCTCGGTACATTATCGAATGGAGTAATCCGGTTTAACAAAAAGAATAATGATGTAAGATACTTTAGGAATAATCCGGCTGACCCGAACAGCATAAGCAATAATAATATCCGCTACATTCTGGAAGACGGCAATAGGAATATTTGGGTCGGGACATTAGAAGGGTTAAACAGGTTTAATAGAAAGACAAACCCGCGCACGGGACAGGCAGGTTCATTCATCCGTTATTACCATAAGGAGGAAGATTACAACAGTCTAAGCAGCAACGAGCACTATTCCGTGTATGAAGATAGAGAAGGTAATCTTTGGTTTGGTACTTTCGGAGGAGGCGTAAATAAATTAAACCTTAACCAGGAAATATTTATTTATTATAAACATTATCCAAATGTACCGGGCAGTTTAAGTGATAATTATGTTTCAAGCATAAGTATGGATATACAGGGAAACTTATGGGTCGGCACCGACATAGGCGGTTTAAATAAGCTGGATAAAAGCACTGGAAAATTTATTAATTATACTCATAAACCAGCCGATAAGAACAGCCTGTCAAGCAATACAATACTTGCAATAAGCACCGGGCGTTCGGAAAAAGTTTGGGCGGGAACTTACTTCGGCGGACTGAATGAATACGATTTAAAAACGAATAAATTCTTTCACTTTTGTGTAAACACCGCCGGCGATCCGCATTGCTTAAACTCAGATATTGTTACTTCTATTCTTGAAGACGGCGACAGTGTATTGTGGATTGGAACAGATAAGGGGCTAAATAAACTTATTATAAAAAAGAAAGTATTTACTCATTACATACATAACCCGGCATCTTCAAATTCGATTTCAGATAATAATGTTCAGTGCCTTCAACTTGATAGATCAGGTATTTTATGGATTGGTACTTCCGCAGGCGGACTTAACAAGCTTGATCCCAAAACCGAAATCTTTACACATTACAAGTATAACCAGGGTTCCGCAAATTCAATTTGCAGTAATAATATTATTGCAGTTTATGAAGATAATTCTAATCCGGTAAGCGCAGCGGTTACAAGCGGCGAAGTAATTTGGATTGGAACTGATAACGGTTTAACCATGTTCGATAAAGCAAAAGGTCTGTTCAAACATTATACTAAGGAAGATGGACTAGCGAACAATTATATTCACGATATAATTGCCGATAACAGCGGCTGTCTCTGGCTAAGTACAAATAACGGGCTGTCAAAGCTTAACCCGAAGACAGGCGTATTTAAGAATTATTCAATTAAAGACGGACTCCAGGGAAATGAGTTTAACCAAAATGCTTGTTATAAAGATAAGAACGGTACATTGTATTTCGGGGGTATGAACGGGTTTAATGTATTCCAACCGGATAATATTAACAATAATTTTTATGAACCGCCTGTCATACTGACTTCGTTTAAAAAATTCAACCAGGAAGTAAAATTTGACAAAGCTTTCTCCGAATTAAAAGAAATAGAATTATCGTACAAAGATTATGACGTATCATTTGAATTTGCTTCATTAAGCTTTACACAGCCCTGGAAAAACCAGTATGCTTATAAGCTGGAAGGTTTGGACAAGGATTGGGTTTACAGCGGTACAAGGCGATTTGCTACTTACACAAACCTGGAGCCGGGTACTTATACTTTTAAAGCAAAGGCAACCAACAACGATGGTGTCTGGAGTAAGAATGAAGCTTCATTAAGAGTAATAATTACTCCGCCATGGTGGAAGACCGGATGGGCTTATGCTTTATACATTTTACTTATTGCATCGGGCATGTTCGCTATAAGAAAATTCCAGAATAACCGTGCTGAACTCCGTCATGAACTTAAGATGCGGGAATTTGAAGCAAAGAAACTTCAGGAACTTGAGGTACTGAAATCCAGATTTTTTGCGAACCTTTCGCATGAATTCCGTACTCCACTAATGTTGATTAAAGGTCCGGTTGAGCAATTATTAAATGAGTGGACACAGCAAAAGGCTGGGCAGAACGGAACTGATCAATTGCAAATGATTCAGTGTAACAGTCAGAAACTTCAGGAACTGATTGATCAATTACTCGAGCTATCACAGCTTGAGGCTGCTTCAATTCCGTTAAAGGCAAAGCAAGAAAACTTATTAATTCTACTGCGGGGAATAGTTTCATCTTTTGAATCACTTGCATCTCAAAAAAATATTAAGCTGATATTTTACGGTTCTGAAGAATTGACTTCAAAAAGCGTATGGCTTGATCGTGACAAATTTGAAAAGATAATTAATAATCTTCTCTCTAATGCTTTTAAGTTTACCGGTGAAGGCGGAACTGTATCGGTTTTAGTTGACTTAGACAATACAAAGCAGCAAGCAGAAATAAAAATTTCCGATTCGGGAATAGGAATACCGGAAGATCAATTAGATAAAATCTTTAACCGCTTTTACCAGGTAGATGATTCATCACGCCGCGCATTCGGCGGATCTGGGATTGGTTTGGCTTTAGTAAAAGAACTGGTCGATTTGCATAAATGGAAAATCGATGTAAAAAGCGACCTCGGGAAAGGTACTGAATTTAATTTAATAGTTCTTTTGGAAAATGAGTCTACCGGAGAGGTTGTTTCTTACCGGGATGAAATAGAAAGAGATTCTGAAGCAATTATTCCTGATTTTCAATTAGCAGAAGATTTGGCTTTTGAGAAAAGTAAAACAGGAGCAGGGAACCATACCCTATCGCAAAATATTTTCTTAAAAAATCTATCGATATTGATTGTAGAAGATTCGCAGGATGTAAGAAAATATTTATCCGGTCTACTTAAGTCTTATTTCCATGACTTCGAGGTTATTCATGGAAAGCAGGAATTACCGCAGCTAAAGCCACTGCAGGAAAATGACAACGGCAGAAAGCTGCTCAATTTATTGGAAGCGGAGAATGGTGAAGAAGGTTTAAAAATAGCTGTTGAGAATACGCCTGATCTAATTATCAGCGATATAATGATGCCTTATATGGATGGTATAGAATTCTGCCGTCGCATAAAAACACACTGGGAGACTTCGCACATTCCGGTAATACTTCTTACTGCCAAAGCAACAAGCGAAAGCAGGATTGAGGGATTGGAAACCGGTGCGGATGATTATTTGACCAAGCCGTTCGATTCGAAAGAGCTTTACATCAGGGTAAAAAATTTACTCGAGCAGAGGCAGCATCTCCGGGATAAATTTTCAAAAGAAATAAAAATTATCACGCCAAGCGGAATTACAACTACTTCACTTGATAATGAATTTCTTAACAAGGCATATAAGATTGTTGAAAACAATATTGCGAATACGGAATTTGATTCGGAAGCTTTCGCAAAAGAAATGTTTGTCAGCCGCAGCCAGCTGCATCGTAAACTGCTGGCAATAACCGGTCAGCCGCCGGGTGAATTTTTAAGATCATTCCGGTTAAAACGAGCTGCACAACTACTGTTAGAAAAAAGATTGAGTGTAACACAGGTTGCATTTGAGGTTGGATTTAACAATCCGCCCTATTTTACCAAAGCATTCCGGCAGCAATATGGTTGTCTTCCTTCGGAGTTTACCTCTAAGATTTCGGTTATCAGTAACCAGTAATATGTAATCTGAGTACTGAAAATAATAAAAGTTATCTACTATTGATAACCTGTATTATTATTTCAGTATTCCCAAATTCCACTACTTCACCTTTCTGATATTTCTTTTTACCTACGTTTTGCAACAGGATTGCCAAAGATTGACACAATATTATCAGCAGCACTTCATTCCGGAGATTAATTTTCATCACATCAATTTAGATGGTTTATGAAAACAATTTTCTATTTACCAGTCTCATTTTGGAGAGATTATGAAGAAAAGTATTGAAGCAATTAAAAGAAAGGAAAGGATAATTTCGATAGCACTTTATGCTATGATCTCAATAGTATTAATAACAATTATAATACTGATTATGAATCTTCTTAACTAATATAATACTAACAAACTTATTGGAGAAAAACATGAAAAAACATTTATTAATTTTTGTTTTATTTCTTTTTGCATTTTGTGCTTCATTTACAAATGCACAATGGAAACAAACCGGACCCAATGGCGGCTGGGTGAACGATTTGTCTGTGAGCGGGGGTAAGATATATGCTGCTTCTTACGGCGGGGTTCTTTTTTCTGAAGACGGGATGGGTTGGCAGCATTCAAATTGGGGTATGATGGAAGGCGATGTACGATCTGTTGCGGCAACAAACACTAAAGTCTTTGCTGGTACATGGGGAGAGGGTATTTACATGAGAGATATCTATGGACTGATTTGGGAAAAATGCGTACTGCCGAATAATACTGCCGGTATACAGTGCCTTGCGGTTATAGGCAATAATGTTTTTGCCGGAACTTATTCAGATGGTGTTTATTTGACAACTGATAACGGTAACACATGGACAGCGGTAAACAACGGACTAACATCCGACCAGATAGAATGTTTTGCAGTAAGTGGTACTGACATCTATTGCGGCGCAGAGGGCGGCGGCATCTTTCTTTCTACTAATAATGGAACTAACTGGACAGCCGTCAACGCAGGGCTGCCAAACGACTCCCCCATTTCTTTGGCAGTTAATGGAAATAATGTTTATGTAGGACTATGGGCAAATGGTATTTATTACTCACCGAATAAAGGTCAAGGATGGATACCGTATGCCAAACCTGTAAGCTACCCTTATTCAATTACCTTCCACGGAACAGATATTTATGTATGCGGTTCTGGTTCTGGTGTTTGGCGCTCTTCTGATGACGGCGCAAATTGGAAAAAACTAAATGATGGAACAAATGGAATGCCTTCCTCTTCCCAGATTACTGATTTAAGCTTTATCGGCGAAACCCTTGTTGCAAGTGAATCAACAGTAAATGAAGGATCCAAGGGAATGTATGTATCAACAAATTACGGCGCAAATTGGACACATATTAACTGGGGGCAACCGAAATACTACGTTAATGGAATTGCGGTAGAGAACGGAAATATTTCTTTAGCAACTGCCAGTGGAATGTATCGTTCAACAGACAATGGCACTAATTGGACAAGACGCACTATACATAATAAAACTGGTTGGGCTGACTTTACCGCAATCGCTTTTAGAAGCGCCAACAGTGGCTTTGCTGGTGATATTAATGGTTATGTTTATTATTCAACCGACGAAGGTGGTAGCTGGTGGGAACCGGGGATGCCATATCAGGATCAGGTGCAGATTGAAAATGGTGCAATAATTAGTTCTTTTGCATTTATCGGCACCTCTGTATTTGCGGCTACTAAAGCTTTTAGGGCTGGAGTTGAAGGAGGAGTTTACAAGTCAACAGACAACGGCTCAACTTGGGCGCGCGTAAGCAGCGGTCTGCCTGCTTTAGCAGATACCAACACACTTGTAAACTCACTCGTAGTAATTGGAACAAATCTCTTTGCCGGAACAGGACATGGAGTTTATATGTCGGCTAATAACGGGGCAAGTTGGACGCCGGTTAATAATGGGCTGATATATCATTATGTAACTTCTCTTGCAGCACAAGGTACAGAACTCTTTGCAGGTACTTCTAATGGCGTTTTCCGTTCAAATGATAATGGGGCAAACTGGTCACTTTCATTGTCAGATAAATACGTCTCTGCTCTTACTGTTGTTGATACAAATGTTTTTGCAGGGACATTGTCACAAGGAATATATTGGCTGCATAAAAGCGACTCAACTTGGAGATACAGAGATCTTCCTGATGTGGAAATTACTTCTTTTGCTATTAATAACGGATACCTATTTTCTGCAACAAGTCAAAACTCTTTATGGAAAAACCCGATTGGAACACTAACTCCTGTTGAAGAAATAAAAAACAATCTTCCGGCAGAATTTTGCATTTCACAAAACTATCCAAACCCATTCAATCCAACAACAACTTTGTCATTTGCCATTGGACATCAGTCATTTGTATCGTTAAAAGTTTATGATATTCTCGGTAGGGAAGTCTCAACTCTTGTTAACGAAGAAAAACCAGCTGGAGAATACAATGTTAAGTTTGATGCGGCAGGATTGACGAGCGGAATATATTTTTACAGGATTCAAGCAGGAAAATATTCCGAAACAAGAAAAATGATTTTGATGAAATAAAGAGACAGATTTCACAGATTTACACAAATAATGATAAGGCGACAAATATCGTAATAGTAAATAAGTCCTTTTCCCCAGTCCTCCAAAATTTAGCTGGTATTTATGGAAATATGGACATGCCTTCAATCAGTTTAGGCTACCAGGCTGGAATTCTCGAAAAAATTTCCGTAGGTGGAATTGCGGGTTATAGTTCATCATCTTATGGAGTAATTGGTTATAAATGGACATATTCTTATATGTTTATTGGTGCAAGGGGTGAGTATCATTTTGTTGATGTGGATTTGGAAAATTTTGATCTGTATGGCGGTCTAACTTTAGGTTATAATATAGTGTGTTTCAGAACCAAGCGGTTACTCAGGCTTTTACAGTGCTGGAGGAAGCTACCTTATATATGGTTTTCATGCTGGCGGCAGATATTTTTTCTCACCAAATTTAGGAGCTTTTTTAGAACTTGGATACGGTGTTGGTTACCTTGTAGCAGGGATTACGTATAGATTATAATAAATAAAAATTCAAGGATGACCCTGCATAATACCAGGGTCATCTTGAAATTAAAACTTTACTAAACCTTTAAGGTTAGTAAAGTTGCTTAAATATTACTCCAACCTGTCAACATCTAGTCGGGCATTCAATTACTGCAAACGTTGCGTAAGGTGAGTTATACGTAATTAACATAATAATTGGTTTCAGTTTTTCTTGTATGTACTTTATTTCCTTAAACCTCAATTTTACCATCATCAAGTACTAGTGAACTACTTATACAAACCAGATAATGTTGAAAATTTTAATTGAATAGTAAAAAAATGTAATAAGTAGTAATGTTGTGTATTGACTTTCATCAAAAAATTTTTAAGATTAAAGATTGGATAATTCAGAGATACATTACGGTAAGAATAAATAAATCTTTAAAATAATCAATGACTTTTTAGGGAGAATAACATGAAAAAAATGGGTGTCCTAGCAGCCTGGACATTTTGTTCAATTCTTTTAGTCCTTTCAGTTTCATGCAACAAAAACGAAATATCAGGAAAAACGAGTGACAGCGGAAAAACTTCGAGAGTATTTATGCCGGAAGAATTACTATCGTCATCTGACGCATCCGAAATTTCAGGCTTTAATGTCTCTGCCGAAAGCAGTGCACTTTCAAAAGATCCGCAATCGGGCATAATATCAGAGACATATAAGTATGATATTAATGAAAGTAATACGGTACATGGATTATTCCAGATGGAAGAGAACGGATTTAAGTCTGCAGAGACAATTAAGAAAGGGAACACAGCACGCTATTCCTTTGAAACCGAAATGAAGTTCAGCAAAGCTGAAATTACAATGGTAAATAATCTGGGTGATCAGGCATTCACTTTTAATAATAACGGTCAGCTTCACATGCTATATAAAGATTACTACATTATAGTAGCCTTCGATGCCGATGCTTATACAAATGCAAAGAATGCACAGTTGAACATCAATTTAGGTCACCGGATACTTGCAAACCTGAAGGAAAAGATATAAACGAAATGAAGTAATCAATAAGATTAATGTTAACGGAATTTTTATATAATATAATTTTCTATGAAATAATCAAATAAATTTATAAAGGTGTTAAACATGAAAAAATTGGGAATAATAATCTCGTTTTTAATTTCTTCATTTGTCTACTGCCAGACCCAGCCGGAAGCTTTCTTAAGTAGAATTCCTTCGCTGCCTGATAATGCATGTTCTATGACTAAAGCACAAAAGCAGGCTTACGAGGATAATTTAGCCAAGATTCATGATGAGCTAGATAAAGAGATAGAAAGACGGGAAAAAACGGTTGATGAAAATTACGCCGGCTCGGAAGAGCAGATTAAGCAGAATACAGCAAACCAGTATGGATTATCCGCCTCAGATATGGAGAAACTTGAAAAAGATGAAATGACGGAAGAAGAAAAACAAGCCATGATAAATAAGATGATGCAGAAGAAGAACAATTTATCTATGGATGAGGTAAAGAAACTTAATAATACCAGCGAGGAAGGACAGAAAGCGTGGGCAGAAGCCTATTCTACCGAAAAAATGGCTAACGTACAGGCAGACTCTGAATCCGCAAAGAAAGAGCAAAATACAAATAAGCGAAGATATGATCTTGCTAAAGAGCAAAGCCTTATCTTACAAAAGATGAGAGCAGCAGGTGACAAATACATTAAACAAATGAATGAATTAAACAAACTAGACACTGCTGCGACAAAGGAATTAAATAAGAAAAGAAAGCCTTTAATGGATCAATTTGAAAAAGATAATAAAAACGAAAGTGTTATCGAAGCCGTAAGGAAAGTTGAAAAGGAATATTGCAACAAACTAACTCCGGAATATTATAACATTATTAATAACAGATTGACTACACTTAAGACAATGATGCCGGATTATAACAGGCTGGATGAAGTAAGTAACGAATTAAACCAGATAACCTTAGGGACAAAAAAGAAATTATCCTCGCCGGGGTTGACAGGGTTGAAAGAGATTGAAGATTACATCTCACTATTAGGATCTGCTTTTAAATATGCGCATTATACCTTTCCTGATGATTATATTATATTCATAGGCGGTGATTAAAGCTATGAAATATTATCTTTTATGCGGGATACTATTATTTGCAATAACTAATGCTTTCCCGCAGAAAATGGATGCAAGCCAGATAAGGCAGAAAATGGCGGAGATAAGACGTACCACTAACTGGGATAACGCAGCAGAAGCAAAAAAGGCAAATGATGAAATAAGAGAACTTTCCAAGCAGTTGATGATGTCGGGGAAAAAGAACAATTCTCCAAATGATGAGCATGCTCAGGAACAATTAGAAAAGGGAGTGGAATATAAATCAAATCTGTTTAAGCAAATGTGGGACGCTGCTAAAAAAGGGGAGAACGCCGATGTCTTGCTTGCAGAACCTTTACGCAAACAAATTGTTGAAGAATATAAAGAGGATGAATCGCCGGCAAATAACCCGGAATTTTTTAATAAGATGACTATGCTTTGTATAGATATGTCGCAGCCTGCAGTTCAAAAAACTATTGAACAAATGGATAAATTCAAATCAATAAAAACGCTCATAATTATGAGCGGTAAATCCGGAGCGCCTGTTGATTTAACAGACCTGTTAAACAGAGCATTGCATTATCCTCTTAAAGAATTATATATCATCAATTTTAAATTCTTTGTAACTTCAATTCCTAAACAAGTGGGTGTCTTCAAGAATCTGGAATTACTTTCTCTAATTAATAACCAGATAAAAATACTTCCGGCGGAAGCAAAGAAACTAACCAAACTTAAAACTCTATATTTCGACATAAATCCTGTTACGACAATATTACCGGTGATAAGAAATTTCCATCAATTAGAAAACCTCGGTATAGCAAAAACAAATATATCCCGGGACGAGATTGATAAGATAAAAAAACAATTACCCCACTGTAAGATCGAGGTGCAATGAAAAATTATTTTTTACTTTTGATTTTAATATTGATAAGTGCCCAAACAAAGTTTGCAAGCATAAAAAAACCTACATTTTATATCTCTGCTGCTTCTACCTGCGATGACAAGCTAAAATCAACAGTCAGCCAGCAGCTTATATTATTTGAGACCGAGGCAGCCATACAATTACAGAAAGTTTATCCGTGCGCTGATATAACCACACAATATGAATTAACTTCAGCACTCGAAAGCATAAGGACCAAGCAATTATTAGGGAAGTACATACCGGGAGAAGTTGAAAATCTCGGTAATAAACTATCTACCGATTATTTGATTTCACTTGAAATAAAGGTTATCAATAATACAGCAATCATCAATGCACTTTGTATGATGAATAAAATACCGAGCTCTCAAAAATCAAAAAGGAAAATATTGGAGACGTTATCAAGAGCTACACTTAGTTTACCTTACGGAAATTTTGAAATGGGGATTTACCAAAAAATTATTAAAGAATTAATTGGCGGCTTAAAGAAATATGAAATATGCCCTTTTACCGGACCGGTTAAACTGCATGTAGTAAGCAATACCAAGGATAAGCAAACAGAAGAATATTCCGTTTACTGTAATCAAAAGGACGGCACCTATAAAAAGGTAATGACAATTGATAATTCATCCGATGCCGAATGGAATTTATTCAAGCGAAATAAATATGCGACCGATGGAAGTATCAGATTTACGCTTTATGAAGAAACGATATTGGAAGAACAAAATGATTGCTACAAGTGTTCCTCCGGAAGGGAAGGAGGCAGGACATATTACAAAAAGATGGTAAATAGTGCGGACGTGCAGGGATTATCAAAGGATAGTGAGCAATACGGAATAAAGGTTGATGATGCAAGAATCGATATTACTTTTACGGATAACGACACATATACAATCTTAATTAAAGCTGCATCGAAGCGGGGGGATAAAAAAGAAAAGACAGAAGAACATGCTGAGGGAACATGTAATAACATTAAACCGGAAAATAATTCCATTAATGCTAAGGTTGATGTTCCGTTATTTCAATTGTTAGGTCCGTTTAAGGGAAATGCGCAGGACAAAGTGCTCTCTCAAAAAAGCAGAATAAAAAACGTCGATCCTAATACTAAAGAAGAAACAGTAATCGAATATGAATTTAATTTGACGAAAGATTAATGCGACAATTATCCAGAGTTTAAGAAAGGATAAACTTTATAATTATTCCACTTTAGACTATAATGGCAGAATGACGGAATAAACAATAATGAATATTAAACGATCTTTTGCGGAAAATAATGAAATGAAAGAGCAGCTAAAAAACAACTACGGAACATATCATGTCACCAGATTTCTTAATGAGCTTAATATAAAAATTTTATTACCAACTATTGATAAATGAAAAAGGTTAGAACTAATTAACACATAATAATAATCATCAGGAGCAAAAACATGAAAAGAACATTTATCGTATTAGGGGCATTCATAATAATGTCCTGCATATCGATGGCACAAAACGATGCCGAAGGATGTAAAGATCATCCTTTATTTAACAGACTTACAAATTTTTACATTGTAAGCTGCTCGCAAAATTTTAACGAGCTTCAGCTGCGAATGAGCGACAGTAAAACAGAGAGGAAAGAAGGCAATCTTTTTGGAATAGATTATGCTTTTAATTCTGATGCTGGACAAAAAGAATTAAGTCCCTTCCAGGTAATTAAAAATTATGAAAATGCAGTTATCAGAAATGGCGGCAAGATGCTTTACAAAAATACCAACGTGCAGGATGCGGACATTGAAGCAACATTCCATCTTTCAACCAAAGAAAAAGATTATTGGGTAAAGCTTGCTAACTTCGGTGGAACTCCAAATGCGGTTGAACATTTTTTTCTTTATGTGCTTGAGATGGAACCGATGAAGCAGGAAATTCAAGCAAGTGAAATGATGGATGCTTTGAATAAAGATGGCTTTATTGCGTTGTACATAAATTTTGAAACCGGTAAATCTGATATCAAACCGGAATCGCAGCCAATAGTCGATCAAATAGTTGAAATGTTAAACCAAAACCCAACACTAAAGATTAGTATTTATGGGCATACTGATAACGTGGGTTCGGTCAAGTCAAACCAAATTCTTTCAGAAAACAGAGCTAAATCTGTGATGAATGCTTTAATTGCCAAAGGAATAGTAAAGAGCCGACTTTCATTTAAGGGATATGGGGACACCAAGCCAATAGCAGATAACAATACGGACGAAGGACGTGCAAAAAATAGAAGGGTGGAAATTGTTAAAATATAATGTTTAGAGAACATTATTTAATTATTAAGAGACATATATATAAATCTAAGGCAAGCTATTAAGCTTGCCTTTTCGTATGTATGATAAACCTTATCTGATAAGTAAAAAGATGCGAATCAATTATACTTCGCTAACTTTTCTCAGATCATTATTTTCTTTTCAGGGCAAATGATTTATATTTATCTAGTGTTATGATCGCGCAACGGAGATTTTATAATTTAGCAGACTAAATATTAATATGAGCAAATTATTTTCATCTATAAAAATCAGAAGTATTGAGATAAAAAATAGAATTGTTGTTTCCCCGATGTGCCAGTATTCCAGCAATGATGGAATTCCAACTGATTGGCATCTGGTTCACCTGGGAAGCCGTGCTGTAGGTGGAGCAGGAATAGTATTTACAGAAGCAACAGCCGTTTCTCCGGAGGGAAGAATTTCTCCTGATGATGCGGGAATTTGGAATGACTTGCAGGCTGATGCATATAAAAAGATTACATCATTCATAAAGTCACAAAACTCCGTTCCGGGCATTCAATTAGCACACGCCGGACGAAAGGCTTCGACTTTTTCACCCTGGAAAGGTAATGGTAAAGTAAGTACTGAAAACGGAGGATGGCGGACATTGGCTCCAAGCGCTATACAATTTGGAGATGACTATCCTAATCCTAAAGAAATGGATTATAAAGATATTAAGGATATTATTGATCAATTCCGTGAAGCAGCAAAAAGAAGTATTGATGCTGGT
>JAJYCM010000226.1 GCA_021778375.1 Bacteroidota bacterium | reverse complement strand
CGCAAGAACTCCTATGGGAGTTGTGCAACACTCTCTGGAGGCAAGCCTGGCGGCAGACATGTATTCCAAATTTTGCGTAACATGAGCTAATTATTTAGCCTTTGCCTGATTTGCTACCGCAGCAGCTTTACTGGCTATTTCTTCTGCATTGCCAAGATAGTAATGATTTAAGGGAATAAGGTTTTCATCTAGCTCATAAACAAGCGGTGTGCCTGTCGGAATATTTAACTCTACAATCTCGTCATCAGGAATTTTATCTAGATGCTTTACCAGCGCTCTTAAGCTGTTGCCATGTGCTACTATGATTATTCTCTTTCCGTTTTCTATTAAAGGTACAATCCTTTCTTCCCAGAAAGGAACTACTCTTTTCACAGTATCTTTAAGGCATTCTGTAACAGGAAGTTCAGATTCGGATAAACCTTTATATCGCGGATCATTTCCCGGAAATCTTGGGTCTGTTTTTTCTAATGCCGGTGGTTGAATATCATAGCTTCTACGCCAAATTTTTACTTGTTCTTCTCCGTACTTGGCTGCAGTTTCCGCCTTATTTAATCCTTGAAGAGATCCGTAATGTCTCTCATTTAATTCCCAGGCTCTTTCAACGGGTATCCACATCAAATTTAATTCATCAAGCGTTAACCATAATGTTCGAATGGCCCTTTTCAATACTGATGTAAATGCCATATCGAAAACAAAACCTTCGCTCTTTAAAATTTCACCGGCGCTCTTTGCCTCTTCAATTCCTTTCCCGGATAAATCAACATCAGTCCATCCTGTAAACCTGTTTTCTTTATTCCATTCGCTTTCACCATGTCTAAGCAAAACAATTTTATGTTTCATTCAATAACTCCCAAGTTTTATTTTTTATAATTAGTGTCCAATAATTTATATTACAAAAATAGACAATGATGTCAGCTTTATCAAAACAGTTTCCCATTGAGTGAAAAGATTTTTTTGATGATGAAATAGTAAAATAATTTGAAATCTTATTAAATGAAGATTTATATTTAATACATGCTTTTTAATCTTTGATATATAATAAAGAGGAAATTATGAAAAAGTTATTGGGTTTACTTCTCCTTTTCTCTGTGCTTACACCTTTTACGCTTGCGCAAACAAGCATGGAAAAGGATGTTGATATAGCTTATCAATATTCAAAGAAGGGGATTTATTGGGCGCTTTCAAATATTCCCGATTCCAAATCGAAAATATCTAACGATCTTGTTGCAGAGAATAAACTTTATGCAAAAGTAAAATTGAATAAGCTTGTTGATGGAATAAAAATCGAATCAACAGGTTATTTTAATTCAAATGAAGTTTCAATTAAAGTTTATAAGTCAAACGATAGCTTGGTTGAGGAAGGTTATCTTGAGAAGAATAAAAAGGCAGTCATTCCTACTCATAAAAAGAAATGACCACCGGTAAATTATGATATTGAAATATTTGATTCGGCAACTTCGGCAAAGTTTGATACAATAATAGAAACTTTTTGTTCGGTGCCGATTAAATCTTTTAGGGTTAGTTTACTTAGAACACCGTCTAATAAGGATTGAATTGTTCGCCACAAAGATCGTATCGAACAGTCAATCGTATGAGTGCATATTATTTCAGTGCCCGAGTGAATATCGCAAAAACCGGATTCAAATAATTTGCCTCCTAATACAGAAAGAACTTCGCCGATGATTATTTCGTTGGCGGGGCGTGCAAGTTTGTAACCGCCTGTTTGTCCACGTGTGCTTTCAATAAATCCACCAAGCCGTAAAGCTCTTAAAAGCTTTCCGGCGTTAGCGATTGAAAGTCCTTCCATTTGACTAATCTCAGGAATTGTCAATCCATTTTGCGAAGTCGACATTCCGAGTCTTAACAAACATCTTAATCCAAACTCTTCTTGCGAACTAAATTTCATTTTTTATACTCATCAAATCAAAAATAATTAAAATTACTCTTTGAATAGCGGAATCTTTGATCCGCATTGTTTTGCATATATTACTTTTGCAAAATTCTCTGCGCTTATCGAAGGACCTTCCGCTGAACAGAATTCATTAAATACATCTTTCAATTCATTTGCAATATATTCTGCACTGTTTCCTTCGATTGCATTCCTTGGCATAAAATAAATTAAAGTTCCATTCTTAAATAATGCAACGCTCGGTGATGAAGGAGGATAATTTCCGATTAACTGTCGAATTCTATCAACTGCTGTCCTCTCCTGGCCTGCGAACCCCGTGAAAAGTTTATTCGGTATTTTATCGTTCTGAAGTGCAAGCGAGACACCGGGGCGCGCGCTGCCTGCAGCACATCCGCATACAGAATTAATCATTACTAAAACTGTTTCATCACTTTTTGTGTTAATTGCTTTGTCTACATCTTCCGGTGTAATGAGTTCTTCAAATCCTACGGCAACCAATTCATCTCTCATTGGTTGAACAGCGTCCTGGTCATACATTGGCGGACGCGATACTATATTGAACATATTTTAGCTCCTATCATTTATTATTAATAATCAATTGCTTGCAAATAAACTTGACCTTCATCTATCCTTGATCTTAAACTTAAACTTGATCGTTCCCTCAGTACATTCCTAACTCTACCTTTGCATACTCAGACATCATGTCTCTGTCCCATGGCGGATTCCAAACTAATTCAATATCCACTGACTTCACCTCCGGCATTACACGTACTTTTTCTGCTACTTCAGGAGGTAATGAGCCTGCAACAGGACATGCAGGCGAAGTTAATGTCATGCTTATTTTAACGTTAGCTTCGTTGTCGATTCGTATTTGGTAAATCAAGCCAAGCTCAAAAATATCGACAGGGATTTCAGGGTCGTAGCATGTTTTTAATACTTGAATTATTTTTTCTTCTAATTCTTGTTTATTTATTTCGCTCATAATTATTCCGTTGAAACAGATTTATCTTCTTGCTTAAAAGCTGCTACCATTGTATGCCATGCAAGGCTTGCGCATTTTACACGAGATGGAAATTCTTTCACTCCGGCGAATACGGCTAACTTACCGAGCTCTTCTATATTCTCTTCATCGGTAATTTTACCGGTAATTACCGCATGGAATTTTTCAAACAGTTTTTCTGCTTCTTCTACCGGCAATCCTTTTACTATTGAACTCATCAATGATGCTGACGCTTTCGATATAGCGCAGCCGGAACCTTGAAAGGAAATATCTTTTATCCTTCCGTCTTCTAACTCAACATAGATATTTAGCCTATCGCCGCATAAGGGGTTATAACCTTCTGCGAAATGATTTGCATTTTCAATCTTCCTGAAGTTGCGCGGATTTTTGTTGTGGTCTAAAATTACCTGCTGGTAAAGTTCTTTAAGCTCAGCATCCATTAATTAAAAACCTCTATTAATTTTTTGATTCCTTTAACAAGAACATCTACTTCTTCTTTTGTGTTATACATTGCGAAGGAAGCGCGGGACGTTGCCGGAATATTGAATCTGTCCATAACCGGCTGTGTGCAGTGATGTCCTGTTCGTATTGCAATACCTTCAAAGTCTAAAAATGTTCCGGCATCATGCGGATGAATATTATCAAATACAAATGAAATTACACTGCTTTTATGTTTTGCCTGTCCTATTATCCTTAACTCTGGTATTTGCAATAAACTCTCTGTTGCATAATCTAAAATTTCATTTTCGTGTAATGAAATGTTTTCCAATCCAATTTGCGAAACATAATCTATCGCTGTGCCTAACCCTATTGTATCCGCAATATTTGATGTACCTGCTTCAAACTTGTAAGGTAGTTCGTTATAAGTTGTCTTTTCAAATGTAACCTTAGAGATCATATCGCCGCCGCCCAAGAAGGGAGGAAGTGAATCTAAAAGTTTTTCCTTTCCGTACAAAACACCAATTCCGGTTGGACCATATATTTTATGTCCGGAGAAGGCAAGGAAATCACAATCAAGTTTTTGTACGTCAATTTTTATGTGCTGAATTGCCTGAGCAGCATCAAGCAGCACCGGAATATTGTGCCGATGAGCTTCCTCAATTATTCTTTCTACCGGATTTATTGTTCCCAGAGAGTTAGAAACATAAACGATTGATATCAACTTCGTTTTTTCGTTTATAAGTTTGATAAATTCATCGAATATTATCTCACCGTTATCGCCAATCGGGATTATCCTTAATTTAATTTTCTTTTGGTCTTGAATAAGCTGCCACGGAACGATATTAGAATGATGTTCCATTGCAGAGATAATTATTTCATCTTCGTCCTTCAAAATTGCTTTGTTGAAGACATTTGCTACGAGGTTAATCGACTCAGTCGTCCCGCGTGTAAAGATTATTTCTTTCTCACTTGAAGCGTTAATGAAATCTTTTACTTTAGTACGCGCATCTTCAAATTCTTTTGTTGCAAGCTCACTTAAATAATGAACGCCTCGATGAATATTAGCATTCTGGCTTGTGTAGTATTTTACAATAGTGTCAATTACGGATTGCGGCTTTTGTGTTGTTGCGGCGTTGTCGAGATAGCATAAAGGCTTACCGTGAATAATTTCCTTAAGTATAGGAAAGTCCGCACGGATTTTATTTACATCAAAGCCGGTTGATTTTCTCTTATTATTGTTTATAATTTCAGTTGCCATTTCAACATCTTAACTTTCTTTGTTAAATCTATTATCAAGAATATCTTCAAGATATTTTTTTATTGAATCTACTTTAATTGATTTTACTACATCGCTGGCAAACGCATGAATCAAAATTGTGCGAGCTGTTTCTTCGCCGATGCCTCTAGATTTTAAATAAAACATCGATTCATCATCTAGTTGACCTATAGTCGCGCCATGCGAGCATTTAACATCATCCGCAAATATTTCAAGC
>JAJYCM010000225.1 GCA_021778375.1 Bacteroidota bacterium | reverse complement strand
TTTCCGTTTTCGTCTACCGGTTGATGGAATGTAAGTCGTTTCAAATATTTTTGTACTTTGTCATAAGTTTCCAGCCGGGCAACTACTTCTTGACCGATATAACAACCTTTGGTAAAGCTCACTAAATTTAGCAATCCAGCTTCGTGAGGATTAAATTGATCATTAAGTTCGTTTGAAGCGTCTGGAATCCCTTTGGTAATGCGGTAAATATTATAAGCATCTTCGCCAATAAGACTAAAATCAAATGGGCCTGTATGATCTATCATATATTTAGTTAATTGGATACCATTACTTATATCGGCTAAGATCCAATATTTCTCATTTCCATTTAGTTCATTTAGCTTTGCAACGATAAAGATTAATCCTTCTGTGCGTACAACTCTAAACTGGTTCGGCTTAATTTCGTTGATTGAATTTCCGCAAACTAAGGTTAAAAACGAATCAGACTGTTGACCGGTCATTTCAAGGAGAATATAACTTTCTGAAGAACTGTTTATATGAACATCGTCTGTAATAACATATTTATTAATCCAACTTAGGACTTTTCCCCGGTTAGCTTCGCTGCAAATTAAAAGTTGATGGTCTTCAAAATTAAAAA
Source organism: Bacteroidota bacterium (assembly GCA_021778375.1). Lineage (GTDB taxonomy): Bacteria > Bacteroidota > Ignavibacteria > Ignavibacteriales > Ignavibacteriaceae > FEN-1297. Next base: position 4,286 of record JAJYCM010000225.1, on the reverse strand, counting down.
TTGTGGCAGTATCAATAATTCTTCCTTTCTCGGAAGTAAATATTGTGCCGGCTAATTTTTCTTTCTGCAAATCTTTGAGTGAATTTGTTGTTATCCTATGCAAGAAATCAAGAACATCTTTACCTCTGAGTTCGATTATTCCATTTTGAGAAATGTCTCTGAGCCCAACGCCCATGCATAGTGAATTTAGTTCATTTTGAACTGATGAAAATACTTTGAACTTCTTTTTGTCGTTGACAATTTCAGGCGTATAACCGGCAAATTCAAAAAAATCTAACAATGAATTATGTTTTATTTCAACATCTATCATCAAATATCCTTATCTAAATAGTATTTACGGTATGATTAAAACTATTGCAATTTAATAAAATTAATCCCACGCAGCAATAATTACTTAAGCATTAGCAGTAAATTTTACTGATGCCTAAGTAAGAATATCGTTAAGAAATCTCTGTATTCATATCACATTCTTAATAGTAGTAATGAATAATTTGATTTTAAAATGTTATGCCCTTTCTATGAAGGGTAATCTTATGGTTTGGCTATGGAAAAGATGCAAGTTAATAGGAAGAGCATAGGAAGATGAGTGTATTCAGAGTGCATTCATAATGTCCACAGAGGGTTATTTTGATTTGATTTCCCTTTTTTAGAATACTTTAGAAAGACTAGTTCTATTGTGATCTCAGCGTTAAAACTTGCTTATAACAAAGATAGAAAATTGAAATAACGAAATCAATAAAACAAAATTGAAATTGAATAGATGTTAGTATGGTTGCGTTTGACGGTGATTTCTGGTGTTCACGTAAAGACTGTCTTTTACATCCCACACAAACGGAATTGAATCTGCAGCATAAATTCTATTCGGAAGATTATAATAAAGATATTCGTAGTAATCGGGATATTTATCATCGTTTACATTTGCGATGGTTCGTTTGGCATCAATCCACTCATAAGTCATAAGTAGATGAGGGGGATTGATAAGTCCGTTGACGAGGAAATAATTATAGTCGATATGCCCGATGCCTCTTGCATAATGGAAGTCAACACGGACGTAAGGCGTGCCGTTATAGGCCCATTTCTGCATATCCATATAATTAAAGCCGCCATGAGCCGGAATAGGTGATTCCCAAATATTTGTGAAGCTTCCGTTTTCAGCTTTCAACAAAACCAAGTAGAAAAACGCAGTACCAAGGTGAGTACTATCTAAGTTTACAAAGCTTTGGTCATAACCGACAACATTCTTTGACTCTATTAACCTTTCGCCGGGTTTTGATTTTGCAACTACTACAAAAACGTAAGTACCATTTTGATTCTTTAAATAAATTACTGCAGGTTTAGGAATGTTATAAGTAAAAGTCTTATCAAAATTAACTAAGTAGGATCCTTTGGGATAACTTTTTAGGACATATTCAACTACCGAAAGAGTATCGTAGGCGGATTGAGAGCCAGCTTGTTGTTGTTTTACGCGTAGATTATACATTTGTATATCCGCATCTGTATTCGGCGAAGTCGCAACGTCTCCGCTTTGGCTGCGCTGAACATTCTCTTGGCTTTTTTTCCCGCAAGAGAAAAATAGGAATGAAAATAATGTTAGAAACACTAAAGGATATACCTTTTTCATATTCCGATTCTATTGTTTTTTCAATTGATGCTTTTGTGGAAATAAAATCTTAGTCATAGTTACCAACAATTATGCCGTTGATAAAATCTAAATAAAGTCGGCAATTACCATCAAAAAATATGAAAAACAAAGAAATTCCTTTGTGAGTTTGCTCTCTAAAAAACCTTAATTTTAATTTCCATTATCAATCTAAGAATAGAACACAGACTTATAATGAATATTCCTTCAGGAAATAAGCTGAACTAATAATACCAAGCCTGAAATGATTTAGGTTAAAATGTTCATTTGGAGAATGAAGGTTTTCCGAATTTAAGCCAAGTCCCATTAAAACTGTTGGGGCTTTCAATTTCTTTACGAAGGTAGTAACAATCGGAACCGAGCCTCCTTCTCTTATAAAGACCATTTTTTTACCAAAGGCTTTTTCCATAGCTTTTGTAGCAGCAATTGTGGAATGATCGGTAAGAGGAATTAAAACAGGATAGGCTCCATGAAGATTTTTTACTGTTACTTTTACAGTTTTAGGAGCAATTTTCTTTATATACTTTTCAAATTCTTTAGCAACTTTAACGGGATCTTGGTTAGGCACTAAACGCATACTAATTTTTGCCAAGGCTTTGGATGCAATAACTGTTTTAGCTCCCTGTCCGGTAAATCCTCCGGTAATTCCGTTGCAATCCAAAGTTGGGCGAACCCAAGTTCTTTCAAGAGAAGAAAAACCTTTTTCGCCTGTCAGTTCAGCAACACCGAGTTCTTTGGCAAATTTCTTCTCAGAAAACTTAAGGCGCTTGAAATTATCCTTTTCTTTTTTTGTAAGAGTTAAAACATCATCGTAGAAATGAGGGATAGTTATTCTCCCGTTTTTATCGTGCAACTTTGCAATCATTTCTGCTAAAACATTTATGGGATTTCCTACGGCACCACCGAAAGTACCCGAATGAAGATCTCTTTGTGGACCTGTGACTTCAACTTCCATATAAGAAAGACCGCGAAGTCCATAAGTTAATGTCGGAATTCCTTCTTCATAAAGAGCGGTATCCGAAATTAAAACAGCATCGCATTTAAGCAATTCAAGATGTTGAATAATAAACGGCTCCAAATTTTCGCTTCCGATTTCTTCTTCACCTTCGATTATAAATTTCACATTCAACGGAAGACTTCCTTCAACTTTAAAAAATGCTTCGACGCTTTTTATGTGCATGAACACTTGTCCTTTATCGTCTGTGGCACCTCTTGCAAAGATTTTCCCGTCTTTAATTACAGGTTCAAAAGGCGGGCTATCCCAGAGTTCAATAGGGTCTGCGGGTTGAACATCATAATGCCCGTAAATTAAGACAGTAGGTTTCCCAGGTGCACCAAGCCACTCGCCGTATACAAGAGGATGTCCTTCTGTCTTAAAAATTTCTACATGACTCATGCCGGCATCTTTTAATTTGGATGCTACAAAGTCTGCACAGCGGTTTACTTCGCTTTTATTTTCTATCGAGGTGCTAATACTTGGAATCTTTAAAAATTCTTTAAGCTCTTCGATATAATTTTGCTGGTTGTTTTCGATATAATTAATTACTTCCTGCACAATTAAGCTCCTTTGTTTTTTTAATGATTAAGTGATTTTTTGTAAAAATCAATTTTGATTTTAAAAGATTAACTTTGTAAAGTTTTCTTTTAATTTATTGGTTACTAATTCCCGATAGTTTTAGTGATCAAACATATAAAAATTATTTCTAATAAAGAATTTGCAATAAGGTCAATAAATTATTTTGTTTATAAAAACGAAGTCTTCTTGTTAAACTTTTACCGCTTTTATATATTGACTGCATGATTTTATCGAGATACATATTAAAGAACCACATAGTCCCGTTTGTTTTTTCAAACATTACTTTGATTTTCATTTTCCTGCTTCAATTCATGATGAAGTTTTCTGACCGGCTAATCGGAAAAGGTTTGGGGGTTTGGGTAATAATAAAATTGATAACCTTTAATCTTGCCTGGATGGTAGTACTTGTTGTACCAATGGCGACTCTAGTATCTACACTCATGGCTTTCGGCAGTATGTCCCAAAATAATGAAATAACAATATTAAAGTCATCTGGGGTCAGTCTTAAAAAAATGATGGCTGCTCCTTTTATAGCAAGCATAGTAGTAGCTTATCTGCTTTTTCTTTTTAATAATGATGTACTTCCAGATGCTAACCACCAGGCGAAAATATTAATGGAAGATATTTCAAGACAGAAACCTACGCTGTCGCTACAACCGGGAGTATTTTCGCAGGATGTAGCCGATTATGCAATTCTTGCGCGAGAAATAGATAAAAGCACAAACGAGCTTCAAAATGTAGTAATTTATGACTACACTAATCCAACCAAGGTAGATGTAGTTACTGCCAAAAGAGGGAAAATTTATTTTTCAAAGGACCAGTCAAAATTAATTATGGATTTATGGAACGGAGAGATCCACGAATCTGATGCAGTGCAGACCAATTATTACCGGGAAATAAAATTTCAGAAGCATCGAATAATTATGAACGGCGATCAGTTTTCATTTCAACAATCTGCACCTGGAGCACCGCGCGGTGACCGCGAACTAAGCACCGGCGCCATGGTTACCATAATTGACAGTCTTAACCAGATCCGGAACAACGCTCTAAAAAACTTAACTGTCGAAACAA
>JAJYCM010000224.1 GCA_021778375.1 Bacteroidota bacterium | reverse complement strand
GGTGCTTTTATTGCGGGTTTAATATTATCGGAATCGGATTACAGTCACCAAATAACAGCAGAAATACTTTCGTTCAAAGATGTGTTCAACAGTATATTTTTCGTGTCAGTAGGCCTTTTATTGGACATGCAGTTTGTGATTGATTATTTCTTCCTCCTTTTAGCGGTTACGGCGGGAATAATAATCCTTAAGTCTTCAATCATTACAGTTTTAATAAAAGTAATGAAATATCCTTTAAGGATAGCAGTAATGACTGGTTTGGTGCTTTCACAAGTGGGAGAGTTTTCATTCGTATTGTCGCAAGCGGGATTAAGGTTTAATTTAATTAATCTTAATTTTTATAACGCATTTCTCGCATCATCAATCTTTACAATGTTGTTGACTCCGTTCTTCATCAAACTTGCTCCGGCACTTGGATTTAAGATCGGCGATATTTCATTACCGCAAAAGAAACAAGATAAAAACAACTTGAGCGGACATGTAATTATAGTTGGTTTTGGGTTAAACGGAAAAAATCTAGCGCGTGTATTAAAGGAGACAGGAATTAGTTATATAGTAATTGAAATGAATCCAGAAACTTTTAAACAAGAAAAAGCAAAAGGTGAAAGGATAATCTTCGGAGATGTCATCAGAGAGGGAATACTTCATGTCGCCGGGCTTGAAAGAGCTTCCGTAATTGTCTATGCAATTTCTGACCCGGTTGCCTCAAGAAGAGGGTTGCAAATTGCAAAAAGAATAAACCCAAATGTCTATGCGATAATAAGGACACGCTATACCTCCGAAATCGATGATTTGATAAATTTGGGAGCCGATGAAGTAATACCCGAAGAGTTTGAAACTTCATTGCAAATATTTAGTAAGGTATTGGAGAAGTTTCATATACCTCTTAACATTATAATGAAGCAAGTTTCGTTATTAAGAGGCGAGTCATACAATCTAATGCGCTTGGAAACCGGCGGTGTAAACTCCCTTGTAAATATTGATGAATTGCTGGCGGCTGGGTTAACGGAAACTTTTTATGTCTCAGAGGATAATGCCCATGCAGGTGAAAATATGCGCGAACTTGATCTAAGAGCTTCGACTGGGGCAACCATTATAGCAATTGTGCGTGGAGAAAAAACAATAACAAATCCTTTAAGTGAAGAAAAAATACTTCCGCACGATACTATCGTAATTACCGGAACTCACAAGACTGTTGACGATGCAATTTATTATCTCAACGGGGGTGAAAAGTAAAAGCGGAGGAAATAGAAATTTCTCCACTGATGCGAGTAGACTCTGACTTCCGTCAGAATAACAAAAAACCCGGACGTTAGGAACGAGAAAATAAAATTACATACTCTACTTGAAAAATTATTTTAGAAATACCATTTTTTTAGTCTCTGCAAAATTACCTGAGGTCATTCTGTAAAAATATGTCCCGCTTGATATAACATTCCCGGAAGAATTTCTCCCATCCCACATGACAAAATAATCTCCCTGATTGTAGTATGAATTAACTAAAGTCCTAATTAATTGTCCGGAGATGTTAAAGACTTCTATCTTTACGTTACCTTGCTTTGGAACGTGATAACGTATAGTAGTAGTTGGGTTAAAAGGATTTGGATAGTTGTCTTCAAGGGAATATTTTGAAGGTGTTTTTAATGTTTGCTCTATAACGTTTACTGAATTTGTATCCACGGGGAAAACTTGAAATTCATAGATTGAATATCCATATTGTGTGCCCCTCTGAATCCCGAGCATCTTTACAAATCTTGCCTGTGAGGAAATAGGAATATTTGACAAACCACCGGTTCCGTTAGTAATATGTTGAGCTGTAGTCCAATTCAATCCGTCGCTGGAAATTAAGATTTCAAATTCCTTTGCATAAGCTGCTTCCCAACTAATAACAACTTTATCAATGTTATATACGGCTCCAAGATCAACCATCAGCCATTGCGGATCACTAAATTGTGAAGACCAACGCGTAGAATTATTTCCATCTACTGCATAAGAAGCAGGATAGCTTGACGATTCTAGCGAAGATGCCGTAGCGGTCTTTCCGATTGCAATATCTGTCGCCGGCTTCGGAATTACAGTTACGGTATCCGTACAAATATTATTTACAGTAGATAGCTCATCGATTGAATTATCTCCGTTAACTGCAGCTTCCACTTCAAAGTTTCCGAGCTGGTTAGCACTCCATGAATTTTGTGTTGTATCCGAACTTGTGTTTGCGCAAACTAATGCCATTCCGCCGGTTGGAATCGAACCTTTAAATTCTACGGAACGGCTGACCTCAGTTCCGTTTATTCTGAATGTAACTAAATGAGTCGTGTTTAATGGGCTTGGCATTGTCCCTTGATTTTTTACCATCGCTAAGAATATTACTTTATCTCCTTTTAAAGGAAAACGTGGGAACCATTTAATGTTTGTTATTACTAGATCCGGTTTTAATGCTGCCGGTGTAATTGTTACGTTTGCAGAGTCGGGCAAATTATCGGATGAATCGCCTATTCTGACTGTGTAAGTTCCCGGATCAACTTTGTATGAGCTTGAAGTTTCATCATAATAATAAAGTTCATCATTAGTTAATGTAAATGTAACTGTTTTTGTCTCACCCGGTTGAAGATTGATTCTTTGAAATCCCCGAAGTTGTTTTATTGGCATCCAAATATTGGATATTTGGTGCGACAGATAAAGTTGTGCAACTTCATCTCCAGCGACGGAACCGGTATTTGTAACATCTACGGTAACAGTAATGTTTTGTCCTAAAGGAACAGAAGATGGGACGACGAGGTTAGAAAACTTAAAAGTCGTGTAACTCAAACCATAACCAAAGGCAAACTCCGGTGTGTAACCCATTTGGTCGAACCATCTGTAACCGGCTCCGAATTCATTGTCATAACTAAGAGTGTAAGCCGGAAGTTGTAAATCTGACTGCGGCATAGTCACAGGCAGCTTTCCACCCGGATTATAATCCCCGAAGATTACATCGGCAATAGCATTTCCCCCTTCTTGTCCCGGATAAAATCCATATATCAATCCTCTAATATTTTGAATACATTCATGAAGTCCGCAAATACCACCGCTTTCAATAACGCAGATTAGATTTTTGTTGACCGAGCTTAATTCATTTATCAAATTTTCCTGCTGACCTGGTAAAACAAAAGAGTTTCCAACCCTGTCAAAGCCTTCCCCCTCCTGCGTACCGTCAAGCCCCCCGATATAGATTACATAATCTGCATTTTGAGCCGCAAGTCTTGCGGCAGCAAATCCCGTAGTATCACTGCTGTTGATATCGCATCCCTTAAAATAAGTTACTTTAGTTGCCCCGATTTTATTTATAATTCCTGCAACGGGGGAAACAGAATAAAAAGGCGTGACATAACTGCTTCCGGAGGCATCTGTTTGACATATATTCGCACTCGGTCCGATTACAGCAATTGTTTTTACTGTGCTTTTATTTATCGGAAGAATGTTATTCTGATTTTTTAATAACACGAGGCTTTCTTTTCCCGCTTGTAAGCAAAGCTTTTGATGAGCAATGCTATTTACATCATTTCCGTTTCCCGGCAAATAATAATCCAACAAACCGGATAGAATTTTTGTCCGCAAAACATCTTTAACTGCATTATCGATGGTAGAAACAGATACCGAATTATTATTTACTGCAGTTAAAAGATTATCTTGATATTGAGTATCTCCCATATCTATATTACAGCCTGCGTTGACGGCGTTAGCAGTAGTCCAAATTGATCCCCAATCGGATACTACGTAAAACGGATAACCCCAGGCATTTCTTAAAATATTAGTAAGAAGATTTGGGTTTTCAGCACACTTTTGACCGTTAATTAAATTATATGCGTTCATAACGGAAAGCACTCCGCCTTCTTGCACGGCAGTTCTAAAATTCAGACCATACTCCTCCATTAAATTTCGCTGGCTAATTGTGATGTTGTTATTTGTGCGGTTATTTTCTTTTCCGTTTACGTTAAAGTGTTTTGCAGTAGCAATACACCCGGTGCTTTGAACTCCTTTTATAAGATTAAAATTAATTTGAGCGCATAGATAAGAATCTTCACCTCCGCTTTCAGGGCTTCGTCCGTATCTTGGATCGCGGCAAATATCCATTGCAGGCCCAAGCATTTGGTGTATTCCTTTTCCTCTAAATTCCTGTCCCATAGCAACACCAACTTGATGAATTAAATCCTTATCCCAAGTAGCAGTCATACCGATTCCAACAGGAAAACTTGTAGCCATACCGTTTCTTACACCATGAGGGCCGTCAGACATAATCAAACCGGGAATTCCGAGCCGTGTATTATCTGCGGTGTTCATTCCTCCTTCTTGATGAAGTTGAAGAATTTTTTCGGCAAGTGTCATTTTTGAGATTAGGCTGTCAATACGGTTGTCTAAGGTTTGAGCGAAAAGAGTCTGGTATTGAATGAAAAAAATGGTCAAGATTAAATAAAAAATGGAAGTAAATTTCTTATATTTCATCACTAATTACCTTTTATTGGATGAGAGGGTATTTTATAAAAGGCGGTCAATAATTAGACCAAGAAGAATAACCCCGGAACTTTTCAAACTGATCAATATTATTGATTTTGAATTTATAATTATATGAAGATTTTACAAAATAATAAGAGTTACTTATCATTTTAATAAAAATGACCATTAAAACTATTTAAGAAAAGGACACTTAACTATTGATTGGATAGATTGTTTTTTTCTGATTATTTTTATTAAAAGCTTTTATTTGATATAAGGGTACTTCTAAAAACTATCATTTATAAAAATTTAACGCAGAGAACCTGCCTACTTGCAAGCTCATTAGATATGGCATGCAAGTAATTGTCATTTCGAATCCGGCTTAAGCCGGTGAGAAATCCCCTTGTAAAGCTTAGATGGTTGAATTGAAC
>JAJYCM010000223.1 GCA_021778375.1 Bacteroidota bacterium | reverse complement strand
CATTTTCGCAAATATTAAACAGCTATGGAATAAAATCAGGATTAAATTCTGCATGGCAAATAGAAACTTTTCTTAGTAAAAATTATCCGACAGCAAACAAACAAGGTTTTGTATTTGGGATTTATGCTGATTGGTTAAAAGGCCCCTGGTATAGTATTAATACGGAAGTTAATTACTCTCAAAAAGGCAGCCAAATTGTTTCGACTTCGGTATACGTTCTGAACGGTGAAGTTACAAATACCGTAAGTGATATCCGCTTAAATTATTTGTCGGTTCTTATTACTCCAGACATTTATATGGAACTAATGGGAATAAAATTCTATGCCTTTGCCGGACCTAGAATCGATTTTGGACTAAATAAATATTATAATGTTACCGGAACGGATCCAATGTTTAAATCATTGGCAGCCCATTGGGACAATTATCGTTTATATAATTATAAGAACTTTCAATATGGTTTTACTATGGGTGTCGGTCTTCAAATAAAAAATATTCTTCCCCTCCCTGTCGGAGTTGAAGTAAGGTATAATCCAAATTATAACAACATATTTGAAGATGATTTTTCAACTGTCAAAAATTATTCTTTAGACTTTTTGCTGACTGTAGCACTTTAAATATTGCCATTACACAAAATCATATTTTTGAAAGTAAATATTATATTTTTAAATAATTTAGGTGTTAGAAAATGTTATTTAAATTTTTCCATTTTAGCAAGTCTGGATTGACTAGTCTTTAGGATCTAGGATGTTTCTATTGGTAAGGCACATCATATTCGTCCCATAGTTTATTCACAGAAAATAAATTCCTTTTGGTTAGAACTTATTTCATCTCTTCTGAAACAAGTTTTGCAATAAATTTTACAAAGTCTTCAATATTTTGTTTCACGCTGGCATTTTCTAAAGCGCTCATATATTCTTTTCTTCTTTCAACTGGAATAATTGTCCACGGGTAACCACCCGAAGCCAGCATAACGTTCATTAAAAATCTCGCCATTCTTCCGTTGCCGTCAATGTATGGATGCATATATACAAAAACAAAATGTCCAAGTACTGATCTTACAGAAGGATCATTTTCATTTTTTAGCAGTTCAAATAAAGTTGGCATTGCATCCCTCACACCTTCAGAACTCATTGGAATATGATTTGAGTTACTAATAAAAACTTGACTGTTCCTGTAACCAGCCAGGTCAGCTCGTTGTATCAATCCCGATGTTACACTTGAAGAAAACATTTCTCTATACCAGTCACCATGATCGTCATATGTCACTTTACCCGGATTTTCTCCACTGAAAACTTTTTCTATGCTTTTTATGACCGCTTCAAAAGCAAGATAATAACCTCGCGCAGCTAATTCATCCTTAGCCTGTTTATTTTTTTCATTTGATTCAGGGTTCCAGTTTCCACCTCTTACTCTCTCAATTAGTTCTGTTGTTACTTTATAACCTTCTATTGATAATGAATGATATGCATCGCTTTTATAATTTTCTTCTACCAGCTTCATGTACCCGGCTTTATCTTTCGGTATTCCCGGAGGTTGTGGAAAATGTTTAAGCACCGGTTCCCGCATTTGCTGCCACATTACTTTTATCCTGTTAACATATGGAGAAACTGTCCTGTTTGTAAATGAAAATTGCATCTTATTTTCAAAAGGATCATTTTCTCTCACATCATATCCGGCTGATTTCATTGTTTTAATAATATCATCAGCAATTCGCTCGTTTCCAATATTTCTAAATGCACCCGCCAACCGGCCAGCAACAGTACTATTGCCTCCCTCAAGAAGTGTGGCCAGTATATCCGAAGCATCTTGAACAGTAGATAAAGCTATGCGTGCATCCATTGGTTTTTGTGCAAAATAACTCGGCGTACATGCTATAAGTGCAGAGGGTAGTGAGAAAAGCTGTATACCACTTTTCTCTATAATGTTCGTTTCTTCCGGCATTGATAAATTCACCGCATAAAGCGATGTATTATACATCAAGTCTGTTTTTTTGTTGCTGGCTTTTTTCGATCGTATAATTAACTGCTCTGGAATAGTCCAGTTTCCGCCGTGTATTGATATAGATTGTTCGGGTGACGTGCACCATTCCTTACCAAACCTGTCATTCAGATATACTTCACAAAATTGCCAATATGCTGTGTACCATGTTGTTGTGTCTCCTTTTCTTTCCTCAGGATTACTCGAAATATACCAGCCTTTCATTACTTTTTTAATGAAACCATTTTTAAAGAGTCGGTCTTTATGAACTCTTGAAATTGCTTCAACTTTTATTATAGCAATGCCCTGTTTATTTTGAAATCCTTTTAGGACTTCTAATGATTGCGCCAATTTTTCTTGTGATGTTGCCATTATTTATCCCAATTTCCTTGTGTAATTTATAGAATATACTGCTGTGTGATTTATAGAATATACGGCGGATAAACAATTATAATTGAAATATGCTATAAACAAATGAATGACAAGAAATATTAAAATGATAGAGTAAATTTTTGCCGTAATTTTCGTGAATTATTGAAATGACAATGCCAATAAAGAGTTTAATTTTGTGCATTATCTCCGTAGCCAATGATTGAAAATATGTTCTACCTAACTTGAGGAAATGTTAACCCCAAATTCAAAGGTAGATTTTTGGCCGGGTAAAACTGTTATTGCTTCTCTTAATTCGCTTCTATTAAAAGCATTGGTTATAACTTGCAGTGGTTCAATAGCAATTGATTTTCTTGGGCGAACCGTTAATAGGTCACCTGTAAAGACCAAAGTAACATCTCCCTTTTGAGTCAAAGATATTTTCAATCCATTATCAGGATCATAAATAGAAGCCGTCGATATTCCATTTTTGTCTTTTGCAATCTTATCATAGCAATGATCAATTTTTCTATCACTTATAACTCTAAATTGCGGAGGCACGTTACTCCTGAAATCCAATTGGGGGAAATCATTAATACTTCCATAAGCTAAACTTCCCGGCAATGGTATATAGTTTTGGTCTAATAAAATAATAGATTCAGAGTCTAATGATAGTATTAAGTGTTCGATACCATCGTCAGTTGTTTTGAAATACGGATGCCAGCCGGTCGAATAAGGTAAAGGTCACTTTTCGACCACCCGTTTAATGGAAACCAACTATGAAACTCAAGCCGCAGCTTCAACTGATCTTGGAGGAATAGAAATAGCCAGAAACAGACTTGTTATTACCATTGGGCTAAATACTATTACATATAACAAAGATGCTGTAGCATTAATAATTGCATCAGGAGAGGCAAAAGCAAATATTGTACGTGACTCAATCGAAAGTCCCCTTAGCAACAAATATCCTGCTTCAGTTCTTCAAAATCTACCTAAAGCCAGGTTCTACCTTACTGATGGAGCCGCTTTGAGATTGCAGGAAAGAAGATTGGGAGATATAAAGAATGAGAATCCGATATCTGAATTCTCAATTGAGCGTGCAATTATTAACCTTGCTGTACAAAAGCAAAAAGAAGTCTTGAAATTAAATGTTGACGATTATAATGACGATGAGTTAGGTAAATATATTTTAAAGAAAACAGGACAATCAGTTGAAGTTATAAACCAGAAGGTACATAATTCTGTCTATAATAGATTTTATAGCGGAATAGCCCCGGTGGAAAATCAAAGAATTTTGCATACAGGTCCTCATCATGATGATATAATGCTGGGCTATTTGCCGTACATTGTTCATCTTGTCCGTACTGTTACGAATAAGCATCATTTTTCGGTTCTTACAAGCGGATTTACTGCTGTAACAAACTCTTATATGCTGGAGATTTTAGAGAACCTGAATAATCATTTTTCTAAAGAAGAATTTAAGAAAAGACTAAACACGAAATATTTTGAAACATCATTTGAAGAAGGAATAAACCGTGATGTCAATCTATACTTGGATGGAGTTGCAGCAAAAAGTCTGATCATTAAGAACGAAGCACAAGCAAGAAGAACATTAAGAAACATTATTGAAATCTTTGGGAATAGCGATGTAGAATTCTTAAATGAAAAAATAAAAGAACTAATAATCTATTTTCAGACTCAATATCCGGGTAAAAAAGATTCACCTGAGGTTCAAAAGCTCAAAGGAATGCTCAGAGAATGGGAAGAAGAAATACTTTGGGCACATTTAGGATTTCATATTGATGAGGTTTCTCATTTAAGGCTTGGTTTTTACCAGGGAGAAATATTTACTGAAAATCCGGAAATTCACAGAGATGTTTTACCGGTGCTAAATCTCTTCAGAAAATTTAAACCTACAGTAATTACTGTAGCTCTTGATCCGGAAGGCAGCGGTCCGGATACGCATTACAAGGTACTTCAAACTATATCTGAAGCTCTACGGTTATATGCAAAAGAGACAGACATTTCGAATTTGCGTATTTGGGGATATCGTAATGTATGGTATAGATTTCATCCGGCAGAAGCAAACATATATATACCTGTTAGTCTAAATAGTTTTGCATTGATTGAAAGCATGTTCATGAACAGTTATGGTTCCCAAAAAAATGCAAGCTTTCCAAGCTTTGAACTTGATGGACCATTCTCTGCCCTTTCTCAGAATATATTAGCCGAGCAGTACCAAACTATAAGGTTATGCCTAGGGAGAGATTTTTTTATTAAACATGAAATCCCGCGAGTAAGGGCAGCACACGGAATGGTTTATCTAAAAGAACTGACCTTAGATGAATTCTTTACAAAATCAATTGAATTGAAAAAATTGACTGAAAATTAGAAATAGAATAATAGTATATGATTTAATAATCAGCTTATATAAGGGTGCTTCTAAATACTATCTTTTATAGAAATTTAACGCAAAGAAGGTAAAGAGCAGGTATTGAAGTTTTAGAAGTGCTTATAATTAAAGCCGGTTAACATTAACCGGCAGCATTGAATGTAAGTC